>NZ_MWQY01000019.1 GCF_002087085.1 Marispirochaeta aestuarii
ATAAAAATTTACCTATCGCTCTTCGAGCCGACTGCCTGTGCATAACTATGTGCGCCGGCCCTGGGATAATATGATCTGGAAGCACCGGCGGCTTTGGTATAAACTACATGCTATGAAACGAGCCTGCGGATCCTGCCTGTACCCTGCTCCGGTGAGCCTTCTTCTTGTACTGGTACTGTTTACTGCCCTTTCTTCAGACCTGTATGCCCAGACAGCAGCGGGACCTGCTGCCGCGGAGTCCCTGTCGGTAACCGCCGACCAGCGTGCGGCCCTGGCGGGAGAGATATCCCAGCTCAGAATCCTGCCCCCAGCCCTGGTACAGAGCAGCTTCGCGCAGGTTCCCCGGCATCGTTTTATCTCGGGATCCCCCCAGGCCCTGGCCTATACCAACAGCCCCCTGCCCCTCGGGGCCGGTGCATTGATACCCAGCCCGGAGGAACATGCCAGGATGATTGCCGCGGCGGGAGACCTTTCGGGCACGTCGGTTCTGGTTGCAGGACCGGAATCGGGGTATCTTGCAGCCCTGGTTTCCAGAATAGCCGGGAAGGTTGTTCAGGTTGAGTTTCTCCCTTCCCGGGCCCAAAGTTTTACAGACCTCTTTGTGGAACTGGGTTACGACAATATTGAAGTAGTAAGCGGAAAGGAGCTTCTTGAGCAGGATACGGTGAACCGCTACGACAGGATTCTTCTGGCCTACGGAACGGAGAATATTCCGCTCCCCCTGATAGCCCGGCTCAGCCAGTCGGGTACCCTGGTGGCGGTTCTCAGCTATCAGCAGGGAGAACAGCTCCTGGTCGAGTACCGCAGGGTGCGTAACGGCGCCTCTCTTCGCGTTGTGGATCGGGTGTTTTTTCCGGCGGAATGATTATTTTCGCAGGTTCATGGAGCCCTGGCGCCGGGCTTTTTCGATCTTCTCCATCTTGCGGTAGTACTTGGCCTGCTTTTCGATCTCTTCTATGTCGGAAACATAGACATGATTATCCACGATCTTTACCTTGGAATTCTGAAAGAGTTTCTGTAAAACCAGATTCAGTTCTTCCTTCGGAAGGCCCACCATGTTGCCCAGTTCCCTGGGACCAAGATCGAAGGTATAGGCCTCCGAGGAGATGGGGATCCTCAGTTTTTCAAGCTGAATAAGAAGAGCGTCATAGAGCCGTCCCACAGGGTCGGAGAGCTGGGTATTGGCAAGCTGCTTGTAGATGAACCAGATGCGCTCGGAGAGGATCTGGGTAAGTTTCGAAATCAGCTGGGGTTGATTGGAGACCATGCGGGTAAAGTTGGCCTTGTTTACAGCCATAAGGACCGTATCCTCATGAGCAATGGCCGAGGCGGAACGGGGCTTGTCTTCCAGCAGGGACATCTCCCCGAACATGTCACCGGCCTTCAGAAGCGCCAGCATGACCTCGTTGTCATTCTGGATCTTGGTGATTTTGACACTTCCCTTCTGGATTATGTACATCTCTTTTCCAGGCTGAGCTTCGGAAAAGATCATGGTGTTCTTCGGGTAACTCCGGGTGAACTCCTCACCCTGGATGTCCAGATACACCGCCTTGGCGTAGGGTTGTATCTTTGCCATCCTCTCCTTGGCAAGGTTGACGTTCTGTCCCCTGGGAGAGTTGACGATATACTGGTGATAGGCGTAATAGGCCAGATTGTACTGACTCTGGCGGGCGTAATACTCGGCAACCCGAAAAAGATGAGCGATGTCCTCGGAATCGCCGCTTTTCAGGGTAAGACGGGCAAGAGCGGCATCCAGATAGCGCATCTTTTTAGAGAACTGCTGAATAATCTTCATGGCCACCGGAGCGTTCCGCTCTATCAGAAGCCCGTACTGCTCCCGACGCACGGCTATGAGGGTGACATCAGTTATGGCCTGGGCGGTTTCAATGTGGCTGTGGGACGACATTGTCGAAACGACACCGAAAAAATCTCCCGGTGCGAGGATGTTTCCTCCTTCTTCTTCGACAACCTCAACCTCTTTGCTGATACTTACCTTACCGGAGCGAATTATATAGAAGCAATCTGCTTTCTGCTTCCCCTCGACAATTATATAAGCTCCCTTTTTAAAGTTGACCAGCGACAGCTGTAAAGGATTATTCATATCGCTCCCGGTTCATATGCTACGATAAAGTATATGGCCCGCGCTATTGCTTTGTCAACGCCGACCGGCAATCCTAGTTTCGGTCAAAAGGGGCTAAAAATGAAGCTGTCTACCAGCGGTCGATCACCCGTACCGGAAACCAGCGACTCTGGTAGGAAGAAATGTTCCCCACTGCCTCCTCGTGGATTGTCTGAAGGCTGTAAATGCGGCTTTTTACATTCAGCCTGCTGCCTGGATCGGTGGGCCTCAGTTCAATAATACCACGGGAGAAGGCAATTCTCCGGTTATCCACATTGGCAAAGTAATATTCCTGCGGGTCGTCCACCTCCGGTTCTTCCCCATATCCTCCATCGCCGATAAAAGGATCCGACGGAACCCAGCCGAAGCCGGGTACGTAAAACTCGACCCAGTAATGAAAGGACGTCGTGCTGTCACCGAAAATGTAGCAGCCGCTTATTATACGCGCCGGGACTCCCGAGGCTCTCAGCATTGCGGTATACAGACGGGCATAATCAAAGGAATCACCCTGCCTGTTCTCCAGGAATAGAGCGACCGTATCGTTCCCTGCGGCGGAAGGGGCAAAGTCTCTCGTTATGACCCGGAAGATGTTCCGCGCCTTCAAATAGGGATTGGATTCCCTGCCGATTGCCCGGGCGGACATGGTTTCAATCTCCCGGGTCGCCGAAGGAACATAGGAGTCGGGAGAGGTGTAGACCCGGTACAGGCGCCAGTCCCTGTCGTATTCACTGATTATCCGGGAGGGTACGATCCTCGTTTCCAGGGCGGTCCGGTCAAGCCAGTAGGTGACGGACACCGTATAGCGCCTCCAGGGTTCCAGCTCCTGCAGCCGGTATCTGGCAACGCCGTTGTAATCCTCCCACAGGGGAATGGGATCCCGGACGGCCTCCAGATTATCCTGGGTAGGGGATTTCATAACATTGGGGATCCAGAGGTTCAGGGAGTTCCCGGGAGAAGCATCCGCTTCTTCTATTTCAACGGTATAGTTGATCTGGTACCCCCGCTTCTCCCTGAGTATGCGGTCTCCCGCCAGATCGGTAACCTCAAAATAGAGGGCATTGCTTACCCCCCTGTCGGTTAGCACCCGGATACTGCCGGAGGTGGCGTTATCCGGAACCCTGACCTCGATGGCCTGATCCTCCCAGCTTTCGTAATCGAAGTCGGCGAGACTGCATATAATACCCCGGTCTATGACCTCCCGTCCCTGATCATTCTGGGCGATGGTGGAGGAAAAATAGACTCTGCCGCTGCCCTGTTCCGAGCCGAAGTTCAATCCCCGGATACTGACTACAGAACCGATGGGGCCGCCGGGGTTGTCAAGGGAGGCGACATAGGGCATCCCCGGGGCCGCCGGACCGGAGAGCTGTTTCGGAATATGCCGGCTGTTGGTAAAGAGAACAGAGTTACTGGCTTTATTCCCGATCCTCACGTACAGCTTGCCGGATCCCACGTCCTCCGGAATCCGTACGCTGATACGGTTTTCCGTCCACTCCACATAAGAGGTGGAGTTCGGCCTGGTTCCTGCAAAGATAACCTCTGCACCGTTGCGCTCAGTTCCAAAGTGCTCGCCGCTTATTACAAGTACCTTTCCCGGGGCACCCACCTCGGGGGTGATACTCTCGATACGGGGAGACTGTTCAATCATCTGGGATGAAAATACATACAATCCGATCAGAAGCAGGAGGAAGAGAACAGGCAAACTGCGCTGGTCCTTTAACAGGTTCTTAAGAGGGGTAAATACAGCCACGACACCACCAAGTTTATCGGTTTTTCTGGAGTTGAGTATAGCGGTCTACGGTTATTTCTATTTCGATTATATACGCGGTCTTCTCGGTTTTCTCATTCAGCCCCAGGGGAAAAAAGATTGCACTCTCTCCCAGGGCGATGGGGATACTGGTCATGCCGGAATAGTATTTTACATCCCTGGGCCTGTTCCGGTTATACCAGACCTCCCCCTGGGCCACAAGAAGGACCTTGTCCTCCCCCTGAAGGTAGGGAGTCAGATGCGAAATGGCAAGGACATTCCCGCCCTCAAGACGAATGTCCACGGTCCGGCCGGAGATGGTATAGGCTTTATTCTCCATCTCCCACAGAAGTTCTCCGCTGCCGGAGAGGAGCCTGGCATGGAAATCCAGATACAGTACCTGGCGAAGCAGGTCTTCCCCGCTCCCTCCCTCCTGGGCAGTGCCGAGCATCGGGAACAGCAACATCAGAGCAAGAACAAGAAATCCCGTGGGCCTCAAGTTATTCTCCCTGGCGATAATCCGCTGCCCGCAGCAGCTGCGGTTCCCCCAGAACAAGGAAGACCGGCTCCTCGGGGAGTTGTATCGTTATATTAAGGCTCTTTTCGTGTCTGGACAGATACTCCAGGAGTTCTTCCGTGCTGGTGAACTGGTGGTCCTCCGGGATTGCGGCAACCGCTCCTCCCTGGTCCATATAGCCCCCGGTCCACAGCATCATTGTACCAGCGCCCATAACCAGGCATAAGACCGCAATCAGGGCCATGGTCGGTACAGGTATCTTTACGACCCTGAAGGGAAAGGGGTGATAGGTCCTTTGTTCGCAGGAAGACCGAACCCCCCGCCAGACGCGGTGCCGGGCTGTCTCAAGGGCATCTTCGACAACAGAATCCCCGGTATGCATGATACGGGTTAATCCCCGCAACTGACTGACTTCCCGGGAACAGGCCGGGCAGTTTTCCATATGGGAGCCCAGGGTCTCATTCCAGCCCTGTTCCAGTTCGCCGTCGATATAGGCGGATATTGTTTCTTTATCAGGACACATCAATTCCCTCCTGATCCAGATATTGCTGAAGCTGGTTTCTGGCCCGGAAGATCCGGACTTTTACGTTTCCCTCGGTTATACGAAGAATTTTTCCGATTTCCTTGTAGCTCAAGCCGCCATACTCCTTGAGAATAATGGGAGATCGCAGACGGGGAGGAAGTTTTTCCAGGGCCTCCCTGACCATACGGGACGTCTCCCTTCGCAAGTACTCCTCTTCGCCGCCGGGCATCCGCGGTTGAGGTTCGTTGAATACTTTGACATTGGCCTTCTGTTCGCGTCCCTTGCGCTTCTGGTAATTGAAACTGAGATTCTTGACAACTCGAATAAGCCAATATTTCGCATCATCTATCGTTTTCAGGGGAGTCGCCCGGTTGAAATATCGAATGAAGGCTTCCTGACACAGGTCTTCTGTAGCGATCTTATCACCGGTTATATGATACGCCACCCGAAAAAGAACGGGAAAGACTTCCTTGTACACCCGCTCGAAGGATTCGGCGTGTTGCGCTTCGTGACTCATCTCTTAAACAACTCTCCACCCTGAAGGTTACACCTCGGCAGGTTTCACCACCGTCCCTTCGGAGGTGTCTTTGAGTACAAGTCCCTTACTGCTGAAATAGTCACGGATTTCATCCGCCCTGGCAAAATTCTTCTCCTTTCTTGCGGTGTTGCGCTCTTCAAGAAGGGACTTCTCTTCAGCGGAAAGCACATACTCACCGGGAGCCTTGACCTCACACAGCCGGAGTCCCAGAACCTGGTCAAAATCGTATAGAAGGGTCAGCGCTTCTTCCCCGGCGAGCTCCTTATCCTTCATAAGCGTCCATACCGTAGCCAGGGCACGGGGAGTGTTCAGATCAGCTTCAAGATCACTTCGAAAGGCTTCACGATACGCCATGCCCCGTTCCGACAGGGCGCTGACATCTCCGGCCGCAGCACCGGATCCCAGAAGCTCCCGGATTCTTTCCACAAGGGAGATACGGGCGGAGCGGGCGCTTTTAAGGTTATCGAAGGAGAAGCGCAGCTGTGTGCGGTAATGGGCCCCGAGAAGGAAGTAGCGATAATCCAGAGGATCGTAGCCCTCGTCAATAAGGGACTGAAGGGTAAGAAATCCTCCCTTGGATTTTGACATTTTTCCCGAATCCATGAGCAGAAACTCGTTATGCAGCCAGTAGCGGACCCACTGCTTTCCCGTTGCGGCTTCTGACTGGGCAATCTCGTTGGTGTGGTGGACCGGTATATGGTCTATGCCGCCGCAGTGAATATCGAACTGTTCTCCCAGGTACTTCATGCTCATCGCGGAACACTCGATGTGCCATCCCGGATACCCCCGTCCCCAGGGAGAATCCCAGAGCATGATATGGTTCTCGTACTTCGACTGGGTAAACCAGAGCACAAAATCCCGGGGGTGACGCTTGTTTTCGTCAACATCCACCCGGGCCCCGGCCTGCTGTTCCTGCCGGTCAAGCAGAGCCATTCTGCCGTAATCGGTGAATTTCGAGGTGTCAAAATAGACGTTTCCCCCGGCAGTATAGGTAAAGCCCTTTTCCTCAAGCCGTCTGATAAGGGCGATCATATCGTCGACGTGTTCGGTTGCCGCGCATGCAACGGAGGGGCGTCGGATATTGAGACGGTCGGTATCCTGGAAAAAGGCGTCGGTGTAGAATTGTGCAATATCCCACACGCTTCTGCCGCTTTCCCGGGAGCGCTTGACCATTTTATCCTCACCTTCGTCGCCGTCATCGGTCAAATGACCGACATCGGTAATGTTCATCACGTGCTCAACGCTGTATCCAAGATATTCAAGGGTCCTCCGGAGAACATCCTCGAATACATAGGCCCGGAGGTTCCCTATATGGGCATAGTTATAGACTGTAGGACCGCAGGCGTAGAACGAGACGGTCTTGTCCTTCAGGGGTATGAACTCTTCCAGGGTCCGGGTATAGGAGTTGAAAAACTGAAGTGCCATGAAGATACCGTCCTTGTGGGAAACACCCCGTATGGAATAATCCGGCCAAAACAGGGTAGAATATGACGATGAATAATGTACGTCATTCAGCGGAAAGAATCAACATCGAAGGCTCAATCGAGTTCGACGTACCCATGGCCCCCTACACGTCCTTCCGGGTCGGCGGACCGGCAGAGATTTTCATACACCCGAAAAACTGGCAGGACGTTCAGCGTGCCATGGTGTGGGCGGACACACAAGGCCTTTCCTTTTTTCTCCTTGGCGGCGGGGCAAATATCCTTGTAGCCGATGAAGGGATTCCCGGCGTTGTTGTTCATACCCGCAGTCTCAATGGAATCGAAATTGACGGGTCCCTCGTAACAGCGGAAGCGGGGGCGGAGATTTCCCTGGTGGCGGAGAGTGCCGCCGGCGCGGATCTCACGGGGCTGGAGTTTATCTTTCGCATGCCCGGAAGCGTGGGCGGAGCAGTCTGGATGAATGCCCGCTGCTACGGCGTCTCCCTGAACGAACGCCTTGCATGGGTGGACCTCATCGACACGGACGGGAGGCCCGGACGCTATCATCCCCGGGAGGAGGACTTTGCCTATAAAAAGTCCCCGTTTCAGGAAGGACGGCCCGTTATTACCCGCGCAGGATTCACACTGAAACCGGGGAGTCCCGAAAAAATCCGCGCCCTCATGGATGAACACGCCCGGGACAGGGAGTCCAAGGGACATTTTCGCTATCCCAGTGCGGGTTCGGTTTTCAAGAACGACAGAGCCTTCGGTATGCCCACGGGCAAACTGATCGATACGGCAGGACTCAAGGGAAAGCGCATCGGAGGGGCCATGATAGCCCCGTTTCATGGTAACATAATAGTGAACACGGGCTCCGCCACGGCTTCTGACATTCTGGCCCTGATACGACTGGCGGAAGAAAAGGTGGACGAAATTTTCGGCTTCAGGCTGGAGAGGGAAGTCCTCCTGGTGGGAGCCTGGAGCAGATAAAAGGAAGGCACACAATGCGGGATCTGAACGAAATACTCTCTGAACAGCCCCATACCCCCGCGCAGCTCAACGAACTGCTCGCAGGAATTCCCCTGGCGGAGCTGATAGACCAGTGGGACAGTCTTGAGGAGGAGCAGAAAAAGGAGGTTTTTCACGCCCTGGACCGGGAAGACAAGGGAGACCTGCTGATCTCGCTGCCGGCGTCGGAACAGGCGGCCCTTACGGAGATGATCGGAGATGGGGATTTCAAGGACCTGCTGCAGGACATGGAACCCGACGACCTGGTGGACTTTATTCAGGCCGCCTCCTCGGAGGTGCGTAAAACCCTCTGGAGAAAACTGAGCCCCGAATCAAAACGGGAAATCCTCTATCTGCTGCGTTTTGACGAAGACGACGCGGCGGGTCTGATGACTCCCCGCTTTCTGGCGGTTCAGTCCCACATAAGCGTTTCCCAGGCCCTTCATTTTCTGCGCCGCAACGCCAAGAAGGTGGAAATGGTCTATTACATCTATGTGGTGGACAAGGAGCGCCGCCTCCAGGGGGTCTGTTCCCTCAAGGACATCCTGACAGCCCCGGATGACGCGATTATAGAAAACGTAATGGAAAGGGAAATAATCGCGGTGCGGGAAGATACCGACCAGGAGGAGGTCGCGAAAATCCTTGAAACCTACGATGTCATGGCCCTTCCCGTTGTGAACAGCCAGAATGCCCTGCTGGGTATCATCACCTTCGATGACATTATCGATGTTATACGGGAAGAGCAGACCGAGGACGTTTACAAAATGGGAGCCATGGAGGGAGGTCTCGACCGTTACCTGGACAGCTCTATAGTGGCTCTGGTCAAAAAGCGGGTCCCCTGGCTGATAATCCTGCTGCTGGTGGGCACCATAACCACCAATGTGGTCCATCATTACGAATCCCTGGTCATAGGAGCAGCCTTTCTGTTTGTTTTCATGCCCGTCATAACCCAGACCGGAGGTAATACGGGCAGTCAGTCATCGACCCTGATGATCCGCGGTCTTGCAACGGGGGAGATCCATTTTCGCGACATCGGAACTGTCATGCTCAAGGAGATCCTGGTTGGGCTGATTATGGGTTTTGTAACCGGGGGTGTGATAATCCTGCGCAGCTATCTTCTGCCGCCGGGAATTCCCCTCTTCGATGCCGCGGTAATTGGAGTCAGTCTTACCTTTGTGGTGGTATTTTCAACCTTCATCGGAGCCCTGGCACCCCTTGTAATTCACCGCATGGGTTTCGACCCCACGGTAATGTCCGCGCCTCTGATGGCCACGGTTATAGACGTCTGCGGACTGACGATATATTTTGAGACTGCCCGGATTTTTCTGGGCCTGTAGAAGGACTCAAAGGAATAAAAGAGAGACGAGCGGATGAATCAGAAAGAAAAAGAACAGATACTGCGAAACGAGCTCGAGGCGGTCCTCGAGGGGGGTAACGCCCACGACGGCTGGCAGCATAAACTGAAAAACTTTCCCCCGGATAAGATAAACAGCGGACTTCCCGGACTGCGCACCCCTGTCAGGACCCTGTTGACGCCCTGGACCCTTCTGGTCCATATGAGAATCTGCGTAAAGGATATCCTGGATTTTATTCAAATGAGGGACTACAGTCCCCTTCCTTTTCCCGAGGGATATTGGCCCGCGGAAGAGAAGGCCCCGTCACCGGAGGAGTGGAACAGGGAACTGGAAGGTTTTGCCCTGTTGATGGCCGAAGCTGTCCAGCTGGTCCGGGACCTGAAAACGGACCTTTTCTCACCCCTGCCCCACGCGCCGGAATATTCGGTCTACCGGGAACTGCTGCTCATTGCCGACCACAATGCCTATCATCTCGGACAACTGGGACTTTTTGAGGATCTCTAGGCCTCCGGACCTTTACATGCCGTCGATAATCTCGTATGTGTCCCTGGCGATCTGCAGCTCTTCGTTGGTGGGTACAACGCAGATCGCGGTCTTTGAGTAATCCGCGGAGATTACCCCCTGGCGGTTTCCGTTTTCCCGGTTCCTTTCATCATCCAGGATTATCCCGAGACTCTCGAGACGGTGGCAGATCCGTTCCCGCATCTTTACGGAGTTTTCGCCGATACCCCCGGTAAAGACAAGGATGTCCGTCCGTACCATGTTGGCGGCAAAGGCGCCTATGTACTTGCGAATGCGATAGGCATAAACATCCAGGGCTTCCCGGCACTGCTTGTTCCCCGAGGCTGCGGCCTCCTCAATATCCCGCATATCATTGGATATTCCCGAGAGTCCCAGCATGCCGCTCTCCTTGTTGAGAATGCGGTTAAGGTCCTCCTTGGAGAAGCCCCGCTCCATCAGATAGAATAGAATCTGCGGATCGATATCTCCCGATCTGGTTCCCATGACCACCCCTTCCAAAGGAGTAAATCCCATGGAGGTGTCCATGGATTTACCGTTGGCGATGGCGGTGATGGAGGCTCCGTTTCCCAGATGGCAGGAGATGACATTGGTGTTGGAAGGGTGCCGCTTCATCAGTTTTATGGCTTCCCCGGATACATACCGATGGCTTGTTCCGTGAAAACCGTAGCGGCGTATACGGTATTTATCGTAAAACTCCCTGGGCAGGCCGTAGAGATAGGCCGCAGGAGAAAGAGTCTGATGAAAAGCCGTATCGAAGACCGCCACCTGAGTGCAGTCCGGAAGCTGATTCATGGCTTCACGGATACCGATAAGGTTGGCGGGATTATGCAGGGGGGCAAGTTCTATGTTCTTTTCGATGGCGGCGATCACCTTGTCATCGATGGTGACGGAGGTGGAATACTCCTCGCCCCCGTGTACCACCCGGTGTCCCACACCGTGGATCTCCGCCATGGAGGAGATAAGGCCTGCCTCCCCGTCGATAAGGGCGCTTTTAAGGTGCTCCATTGCCGCTTTATGGTCCGGCATGGGTGCATTGCTGTCGTAAACCTTGCCGTCGGGACGTTTCTGACAGATATGACCCATATCCTGCCCGATCCGTTCAATCAGCCCTTTCCCGATGCTCTCCCTGTCGGGCATACGGTAAACCTCGTATTTTATCGATGAACTGCCGCAGTTTATTACAAGGATTGTGTGCATCAGAGGGCTCCTTCATAATTTGGTCTTACCAATTATAGACGGCAAACAGAAAAACTGCAACGTATTTTGTACCGGGCACCTTCAATTTAGTTCACATCCCCCCGAAACGGAAGCTTCGTCCTCCCGAAATGGAGAAGCTGAAGCCCGACTCCCCCATGGAAAAACCGGCCCCGGTTTCCCAGTCATCAAAAATCAGAGCCAGGTCGGCTTTCATGAAAAAAAAACTCTCCTCCGGGGGCTCGCAGGACTCTTTTTCCCGGGAGATACCGGAAATGAAGGAGAGATCCAGGGGAAGTCTGCGCAGACTGAATCCTGCCCTAGCCTCTTCCAGCACATCATAGCTTACCAGGTAAGTGCCTCCCGCACAGAGACGGGTTCTCCAGGCGGCAAAGGTCCAGGGAAGGGAAAATGCAAGATTACCCGACATGGATTCCTCCCAGGTATAGAGACCCTCATCCCTTTTTACCAGCAGATCCCGGGTAATCTCTCCCGAAAAGGCTGTGAACACCCAGGCGGCGCCCCCCTCCAGGCTGAAACGAAGGTCCGCCGGTTCCGCGCCACTGAGGGGTGGATGATCGAGGCGGACACTGCTCCTTACCAGCCCCTTTACCGGATACACCGGTAAAATCAGCAGATCAAAGGCGGAGGAAAGATTATAGGGACTCAGACGATTCCGGGGACTGCGATAGTTCCTGTCCAGGCAGGAAAGGGCGAATCTGGTACTCAGGAGGGAGGAATCATAGAGAAGGGAGCCCCGCAGATAGCCCCCGGCGGGTTGTACACGATGCAGAGAGGCCCCGGCGAAACATGAAAGACCCGCGTGTTCCCCTTTAAGGATGAGCCGTAATCCTCCAAGCAGGAGCTCACCCTCGACCGGGACCCCCTCCCTTTGAATCCACTCATCATCCGGATCTTCCGGAATCTCAGAAAAAGAGCCGACCCCGGCCAGGCGGAGCCAGGGAAAAGGCGCAAACTCCGCTTCGATGCCCAGTTCCGGCAGCTTACCCTCCCCTTCAAGCATGGAAAACTGGATGATCCCCGGCAGTCCCAGAACAAGGGCTTCGCGGGAGGCCGGCGACCAGCTCCTCTGCAGTGAAAATGAAGGAGCATCACTGTACTTTGCAGAGGATGCAGTCTGGGCTCCGGGCTTGATAAGCTCCTGCAGGGGGCCGCGGACCGTCAGGGAACCCAGGGCCGCCCAGGGCAGGGCGAGTCCTCCGGAAAAGGAATATCCGCCCTCCTTTTCCCGGACTGCCACAAGGCCGGCACTGAGTCTGCGATAATCCGCGGTAATTCTTCCCGCAGCTTCCCCGGGCTCCTCATAGCGGCCGGCAATCTGTACATGTACAGATGAATCCTCGGCTGCCAGGGGGGAGCACAGACAGATCAGCATACCGAAAAAAGAGCGGAACTTCATACAGGATAAAACCGTCCGTCTGCCTCTTTGATTCTACTTACTGTAAAAAATCCCGTATTCAGGCATACTTGAAAGCCGCAGGGAGTTCGTTTACACTCAAAGGAAGAACCACTTTATACACCAACGCAAAGTATCATTTTTTTTCGGAGGATTATTTTGACTATTCTTACCTTGAACTGCGGCTCCTCGTCGGTAAAGTATCAGCTCTACGACTGGGACAATAAAGTCATACTCGCCGCCGGTATCGTCGAAAGGGTTACCCAGCCCGGATCAGTAATTGAACACCGGAGTACCGGTAAAGAGGAAATCACCCGGGAACACGCATGTCCCACCCACAAGGAAGCCATCCAGCTCATCCTCGAAACCCTGGTTGATTCCGAGTACGGCGCCCTTTCGTCCATCGATGAGATCAGAGCCGTGGGGCACCGGGTTGTTCACGGCGGCGAGAAGTTCGCCCGCTCAGTAGTAGTGGACGGGCACGTCCTTGATTCCTTCAAGGCGATTCAGGACCTCGCTCCCCTGCACAACCCGGCAAACATCCTGGGGATAACCTCCGCACAGGAGGTAATGCCGAATATTCCCCACTGCGCGATTATGGACACAGCATGGCACCAGACCATGCCCAAAACCTCCTACATGTACGCCCTTCCCTACAAATGGTACGAGGATCATGCCGTACGGCGCTACGGTTTTCACGGAACCTCCTTTCTCTACTGCGCGAAGCGGGCCGCCGTTCTCCTGGGAAAGGACCCCTTTGAAACGAACGTCATAATCGCCCACATCGGTAACGGATCCTCCATTAACGCGGTAAAGAACGGCGTCTCCGTGGACACATCCATGGGTCTGACTCCCCTGGAGGGACTGATCATGGGCACCCGCTCCGGCGATATCGATCCCGCCATCCCCTTCTTCATGATGAAAAAACTCGGGCTCAGCCCCGACGAGATGGAGACGATCCTGAACAAGAAGAGCGGCGTTCTGGGAATCACGGAGAAGTATGTTGACCGCCGGGACATCGAGATGGCCGCCGCAGATGGTGACAAAAAAGCGCAGCTTTCCATCGATATGGAATCCTACCGCCTCAAGAAGTACGTCGGTGCCTACGCCGCGGCCCTTGGCCGGGTGGACGCCCTGGTCTTTACCGCCGGCGTTGGCGAACGGGGACCCCAGGTACGGGAGAGGGTCTGCAAGGAGATGGAGCACCTGGGCATCAAGGTCGATATGAACAAGAACACCGCATCCATGACCAGGTACGCCGAAACCGAGCTTTCCACCCCGGATTCACCGGTCAAGGTATTCGTAATTCCCACCGACGAAGAGCTGGTCATGACAGAGGACACCTATGCCCTTCTGGAGGGGACCTACAAGGACCACACCGAGTACACCTACTACTTCCAGAATCCCAATTACGTCAACAAATCCCGCCAGGAAGCTCTCAAGAAGGACCTTGCCAAGCGGCCCGGGCTGGACAAGATTCTGGTTTATCCTCCAAAAAAGTAGAAGAGTCTGCAATTGTCATATTCACCGCCGGTCAAACGCCGGCGGTTTTTTTATATCCGGGCAGATCTAAAAAACGCGGTATTCCTGTTGCAGGCAGGGCGGAGGGATTTATACTATTGACGATCCCATCCTGCTGGTATACATTAAATTTAACCATCTGGTTAGTTTTCTCTTGAAGTAAAGGAGCAGTAGTAGTGGCAAAAACACCGGAGAGAGGTTCTCCTGACGCAACTGCCCGGGAGAAATCACCCGATTCAAGAAACCGGATACTCACGGCGGCGGAAAAACTTTTTGCAGATAAAGGTTTCAGCGGCGCACGGGTGGATGACATAGCCAGACAGGCACGGGTAAACAAGGCTCTGATCTACTACTACTTCAAAAGCAAGGAAGACATCCTGGAAGAGCTTATGGAGACGCTGATCAACGAAGCCATGGAGGTGGTCAACGGTATCGTGCCCCGGGACTTCTCCCTTGAGTCTCTCTCTTCTCCGGAAGAGCGTGAAAAGATCATGCAGCCCCTCTTCGGCTTTCTCCGCAAGAGGGCGAACCTCCTGAAAATACTCCTCGCCGAATCCCTGAAAGAGTCTTCCCATAATGAAACGGTATTCCGGCTTATTTCCGCCATTGTGGAGCGTCAGAACGAGTTCTTCAGACGGTTCAACATGCCCGCTCCCAACGAGGAAAACAAAGCTCATCAAATTGTCGGAGAGTTTTTTACCGGCTTGCTTCCTCTGGCCGGCTACTTTGCCATGGAGGAACGCTGGAGCGCCTTTCTTGATATATCCCGGGACCAGCTGTGGGATATTTTCCTGAAATCCTTTATCAGTTCCCATGTCAGCTACACCATCGAAGGTATAGCAAAGGGCTGAAAGGTTGAAATTTCCCCTTGACTTAACTAAACAGTTAGTATAATACTATAAATATAACTAACTATTTGGTTAAGGATGTGTTTATGGCCCTTCTGCAAAGACCGGGGGAAATACTGACCCTTCAGATAATCCGGAAAAAATGGTGGATTATCGGTGTTTCTGCGGCGCTTCTGCTGCTCAGTCTGTTTTTCTCCCAGAGGATCCTTATACGAACCCAGTTAAAGGACCTGCTTCCCGAATCCAACCAGCGGGTCACCAGCTACAACAGAATCAGCGAGCTTTTCAGCACCAGCTCGATAATCCTCAGCTTCGAAGGAGACAGCAGAACGGAAATACTGCGGGCTGCCCGGGATGCCAGGGACTATTTGGAGCATGACCCGGGTATCTCGCCTTTTATAGAGACAATCCAGCTGGAATTGCCTGGTGATTTTATTGAACGCTGGGGACTCTACATGCAGAAGGCCGATGATATTCGCCGCAGCCGGGATATGTTTTCCAGGTTGAATCTGCTCCCCTTTATAGAGGCCCTGAACGATAATCTCGAAGCCAGCTACACCGGAGACTCTGCCGAAGAGGAGATCCTGACCAATCAGGATGAATGGGAAATGGTCGGGACGATGTCGAACATGGAACGCGCATTACTGCTCCTCCGGGATTACCTGGAAAACCCCGATACCGGAACCCCGGCGGAAAGGGCCGAAGAACTGGCTGCCATCCTGGCCATAGGCGACACCTATACCTTTGACCCGGAAGGCACAATGCTTCTTATGACCCTGGTGCCGTCATTTTCGATATCCGACTACGACAGACTGCTCAGCATGATGCCGGAATTCCGGCGGGTGTTCGGGGAGATTACCAGGCGTCATCCGGGGGTCCGGATCGGTTATACCGGGGACCTGACCAGAGAGTTCGACGAACAGGCGGCATTGAGCTTCGACCTGCTGGTTCCCAGTCTGATTGCACTGCTTCTGATCCTTATTCTGTTTGTCTTCTCCTTTCAGCAGATACGGGCGGTGCTCCTTGCCCTTATATCCCTCGTCGTCGGAATTCTTTTCGACGTGGGGATAATCGGCATTACCCTCAGGGAGTTGAACATCCTGACAACCTCCTTCGCGGTTATTCTGATCGGCCTTGGAATCGATTTTGCCATCCATGTTATCTCAAACTTCACCGACTATCGCGGCCGGGGCATGGATGAGGAGGATGCCATGACGGAGACCTTTAAAAAAGCCGGAGGATCCATTCTTATCGGCGGAATTACCACGGCCATTGCATTTTTCATGCTGATGTTTTCAGACTCCAGGGCAATCAGCCAGTTTGGTTTTATCGCAGGCTGCGGAATCCTTACATGCCTGGCCTCGACATTGATTCTGCTTCCGGCGCTGCTGCTTGTGTTCGGTGCAAAACAGAATCAGACAAACCATACGTACATTATCGATTACCGCTTTCTCGGTTCCCTGGGAGGATTCTGCCGGAAACGCAGAATCCCGGTGCTTGCGGCGTCAATCATAGTTGCAGCGCTCCTTGCCGTCAGTGCCGCCGGAAACAGGGTTGAATACAATATCGAGAACCTGACGGTTACCGACTCCCCCTCCTCGATCACCGAAAACCGTATCCGAGAAAAATTCAACCTCTCCCCCCAGGCGAGCATGACGACGGCCGCATCCATCGAGGAGGCCCGGGATTTGAGTGATACTCTGAAACAGGAGTTTCTGGTGGCCAGAGTAAGTTCGGTTGCGGATTTTATCCCCTCTCCCGGGGAGTCGCAAGAGCGCCTTAAAGAACTGTCGCTGTTTCGACAGGATCCGCCCGGCTACCGGAAGGAGTACCGCTACGATAACGAAGGGCTGGATAATCTTGTGTATGAGATACAGAGGCTTGAATGGAACATGATCGAGATCGGAGATCTGTCGGTCGCCAATCTCGGAGAAGAGAACATGATTCTGAAGAAACGGAATTCCATGATTCGCGAGATCTTCGGCGCCGAAGTCGGCCGTCCCGGCAGAGAGGTTTTTCAGAAGCTCATCAATACTCTGGAAGCTGACCGGGACAGAAGCATGCGGCTCCTGGAAAGACTGGATACCCATTTTGCCCCGGCAATGCTGAAGCTCCTGCAGCCCATGATGCAGACAGTACGGCCCATGGAGATAAGGGATATTCCGGAAAGTTACAGCCGTGAATTAATAAGCCGGGACGGGAAACAGTTCCTGATATCCATTCAGCCCACCGAAGCTGTTGCCAGGGAGGCGGAGTTCATGAGCTTCGACCGCAGGATGGCAGAAATCAATCCCGCCATTACCGGAACCGTACAGATGGCCATAGACTGGACCCGGGAGATGGTTACAGAATCCCGGAGAGCATCAGTCTACGTTTTTGCCGCCATCCTTCTCCTGCTGCTCCTGACATTCCGAAAGCTCCTTCCCACTCTGATTGCCGCACTTTTTCTGCTGATCTCCCTGGTCATCATGTTCGGACTCTTCCCCATTCTGGGTATTCGGCTGAACCTGATGAGCGTGCTTGCGCTGCCCATGATTATCGGAATGGGAATAGACTACGCGGTCCATATTATTCACCGCTACATGCTGGAAGGGGACATCGAAACAACCATGACCTGGTCAGGCAAGGCAGTCCTTCTTTCGGGAGTAACAACCGGGTTCGGATTCGGTTCCCTGGCACTCTTCGGCAGCATGGCGGCTGTTTCCAGTTTTGGCGAGGCCCTTTTTATCGGGGTCATGGTCTGTCTGGTCCTTACATTAACATTTTTACCCGCGGTCTCGGGATTTCCTGCTCTTTTAGGCCGCGGCAATCAAAACACAATCGGGAGGCAGTGAAATGAGTAAAATGAAAGCGCTGTTCGCGATGCTGGTATGTGCATCCGCGGTATGGCCGGAAACAGCTCTGGAGATTATACGCAGGGTAGACGAAAGACAGTATTCGAAAACATCGGAACAGACGATGCTGATGAGGGTATACCCGAGCATGGCGAGCGATTCAGGTCTTCGGGAGTTCAGGATCTCCAGTGTCAGCAGGGGAAATGACGAGACCTTCATGGTGTTCGAGGAACCCCGGACCATCAAGGGAATGAAAATCCTCTCCAGGGGTGACGATCGCTGGGTACATTTTCCATCCACCGGACGGGTACGCAAGATAGTCGGAGAATCGAAAAAACAGTCCGTACAGGGAGTAGGCGGCGACTTTTCCTATGAGGATCTGGGGGGCGGAACCCTGGAAGAGGACTACCGTACACGCCTGGTGGATGAGTCGGGATCAATGTACATAATAGAAGGCATCCCTGTTCAGGACGATTCCGCCTATACCCGGGTTGTGTTCGAGATCGAGAAAGGGAGCTACAGGATACTGAAGATGGAATTTCACACGGAAAAAGAAGGTCACCTTAAGGACCTGTTTTTCAGGGACTATACAGTCATGGGGGGCAGGGAAATCGCCGGCAGCATGGAGATGATCAACCTCGAGAGGGAACGCAGGACGAGGGTCCTGATCCTTGAAGCACGTTTCGACAGAGCTGTTGATGAAAAGCTTTTCAATCCCACCCGTTTCTACCGCTGACAGGGGAGAATCGGATGAGATGCTGCAGAAAGACCTGCGGACTCCTGTGTGTGCTCCTGATTGCCCTCGCCTTTTCGGGCTGGGGGGATCCCTCTTCCCCCGAGATCTACGGTTACCTGGAAAGCGGAACAGGCCTGACCAGTTATACCGACGACGATTCCGCCGACACGTGGAAGCCGGGGGCCTATACCAGGCTCCGTTTAAAAGGAGACTGGGAACCGGAGGAGAGACTGCGCTTCCATCTTGAGACGGAGTGGACAACGCTTCATGGAACGGATAGTCCGGATTTCAGCGCCGGACGTCTTGGCCTTGACAGCCTCAGCGGCTGGGAAGCCTCGGATACCGGGGAGCTGCAGGTCGAGCATGCCTGGGGACTCCTTGACCTGGGGAACTTTGACCTCCAGGCTGGAAAGATTCCCCTGGCCTGGGGAACAGCCTATGTGTTTAATCCCAGCGCACGGGTAAATCCTGCGGATTCCCTGAATCCCGGGGGGGACGAAGAAACTCCGGGTATAACGGGGATCAGCTCTTCCATCTACCTGAAGAATGGAGTTACACTTTCGACATACCTGGCGGCGGAGGACCGGGGAAGAAAGGCTGACCCGGATATGATTGCGCATAATGCCGCAAATATCCCCTGGGGAACACGGATCAGAGGTTTTGCCGGTCCCTTCGACCTTTCTCTGGGAATCCTTCGGGAGATTCTGTATGATACCCGGACCTCAGGCTACGAACGCCCCCTCTGGCTCAGCTCCGACGGTGTCGGCACTATCGCCGGAATAAATCTCTACTGGGAAGCAGCCCTCTGCATCAGCGATCCTTCGGGGGATCCTGCTGATGGTTCCTGGGATTTTAAGGATAATCTGGAATTTGCGGCGGGTTTCCATGCCCTGCCGTCCGTGCTGCAGGGAGTGGAAGTCCGGGGAGAGTATTTTTTCCAGGGCACAGGCAGCAGCCGCGAAAGCGGGTATGAGGTGCTGCCGGTACTGGAGGGAACCAGGAAAGTCATGGGGAGGCATTACCTCTTCGGCTACCTGGAAAAACGCTTTTTTGACTATCATCTTGTATCCTGCGGTTCAGTACTGAACACAGGGGACCTCTCAGGGGCGGTTTTTTCCGAATACAGCTGGGAGCTTACGGCAAACAGCAGATTCTCCCTGGGATCGATTATGTATTACGGCAGCGGGGAGTTTCAGGGGCTTATTGACCTGTCAATTCTCGGGACCGGAACAGGTTCCGTGGATATGGCAGGAAACCGGATATACGCTGAGCTCCGGATAAGCTTCTGATACGAAAGACCGCGTTCACCCCCGGGCAATCAGCAAAACATCATCTCATGGGTTTCGGAAGTACCGTAACCCTCTATCTCTTCCCGGAAAAGCCCCTTCCCCGTCATGGCGGCACGGACAATACGTCTGTTAAAAGCATGGGTATCAGGACTGTTCAGAAACTCCTCCACGGGCATCCAGAGACACTCGAAAATCTCCCTGCTGTCCGGAATAATCTCGAAAGAGAGGGCTTTCAGACGGCAGACAAAATAGATATCCGACTTGTCGTAGCGGTAACCGTGCCAGTGGCGAAAGCACGCGGTATAGAGGAATTCAGTCCGTATGCCCGTTTCCTCAAGGACCTCCCTGACCACTGCTTCGGCGATGTGCTCACCCTGCTCCAGGGCGCCGCCGGGGAGCTTGTAATGCCGTTTCGATCTGAGGTGATAGCGCTCGGAGACCACCAGAAGACGATTATCTCCGTCCAGAACCACACCGCCGGCCCCGATATAGTGGGTGGCATAGGGCGGGATAATAGAGCCCGGTATCAGGGTCAGGGTCATGTGAAGATACTCAGGCTCCGCGTGATGATAGACAAAGCCCCTCTGGGCAGCGACAGGCACAAGAGATGCCAGGGGAAGGGGCAGCGTAAGCCAGACCACCTTTATGTTCCGGCTGTTCAACTCTTTTATAACTGCGTCAAGCGTACGGGTAAACACCCCGGGGTTGTCAGGCAGGGAGACAGGATCGATTACAGCCCCGCCGAAGGGATTCAGCTCATAGGAAAGTACACACATGGGAGCTACCATAACCGGAAGTCAGACATAAATACAAGCATTGACACTGCACCCCCTTCCGGTTATTTTATTTTCATACACCTTGGGGTGCCGGAATTGGCCGGCTGAGAGGGGGGCCCGCAAAGTCCCCGACCCACGAACCTGATCCGGATAATGCCGGCGTAGGAAAGCGTGAGGTTGATTCTTCCATCATCCAATCATACATACCTACCCAACCGGATCTCAAAACCACTGTCCGATCCTGAAGACCCAGGTCGTGTACAGGTATCGGAAAGGAGATCCTATGTACAACGTTCTCTCAATTGCAGGAAGCGACTCCTCGGGAGGCGCGGGCATCCAGGCCGACCTGAAGGCCTTTGCCGCCAACGGCGTCTACGGGATGACGGTCATAACCGCCGTTACCGCCCAGAACACCCGGGGAGTCACAGCCATCAGGGTTCTTGACCCTGAAATTGTTTCCGCCCAGATCGAGGCGGTCTTCTCGGACATCCGGGTAGATGCGGTAAAAATCGGGATGCTTGCGGACGGAAAGATTATTTCCGCCGTTGCCCGGGCCCTTGCCAGGTGGAAACCGCCGGTCCTTGTCCTGGACCCGGTCATGGTGGCCAAGTCGGGACACAGACTGCTTGCTCCGGAAGCCGAGGAGAGCCTTATACGGGAGTTGCTTCCCCTGGCGGATCTGCTTACCCCCAACATACCCGAGGCGGAGACCCTTTCTGGAATGGAGCTTCAAAACGCCGACGGGGCGCTGATGGAAAAAGCCGGACGCCGTATTCTCGAAACCGGCGTCGGAGCGGTCCTGATAAAAGGCGGACACTCCCAGAATCCGGAGAGCTCCGCGGACATCCTTATCGACGCCGGGGGAAGCAGAGTCTACACCGCTCCCCGCCTGGAAGCCCTGCATACCCATGGTACCGGCTGCTCCCTCTCCAGCACCCTGGCCGCCCTGCTTGCCGGAGGATTATCCCTTGATGATGCAGTACGCCGGGCGAAGTCCTACATCAGCGAAGGAATAGCCCACGGCATTCCGCTGGGCGGCGGCTGCGGCCCGATCCACCATTTTTACAGCCTCTACGGCGGAGAGGAGCTTGCATAATGACAACTGAATCCACCCTTCACTCCGAGGTACGAACGTCCTCCCCGGTTTCCCTCTCCTCCCTGCACCTGGGTATCCTCTGGTTCGGTGCAGCCGTTTCCCTGGCGGAGATTATTACCGGCACACTGTACAGCTCCATGAGTACCGGGTCTGCCGTCCTCGCGATACTCGCGGGGCACCTGATAGGAGCTGTCGCCTTCTATGCTGTCGGCTGGATCTCCTGGAAGGAGGACAAGGACGCCATAGCAATCGCGGACTCAAGCCTGGGTAATGCCGGGGTGCGGATTTTCGCCCTGATCAACGCCCTTCAACTCCTGGGCTGGACCGCAGTCATGATTCTGGCAGGGGCTGAAGGCCTGAAAGCTGCCGCAGCAGCGACGGGTCTGCAGATTAGTCTGCCCCGGGCACGGCTGATTACCGGCCTGCTGCTCCTTGTATGGACAGCTGCGGGTTTCCGGGGGATGCGCAATCTGAACATCGCCGCTGTTACACTCCTTTTTATCTTATCCGTGCTATGGGCCGTAAAACTGTTCATGCTTCCGGGACCTGCGGGACAGGAGGCAAACACCGCTCCCGCCTTCGGCGGGATGCTGGAACTTGCCGTCATAATGCCACTGTCGTGGTTGCCCCTGGTGGGGGATTATACCCGCAACGCCGGCAAGGGACGCAGGGGAGTAAGCGCAGCTGCCCTTGGGTATTTTATCGGGAGCTGCGCCATGTACCTTCTGGGACTGCTCTCAATCCTAAAAGTCCCCGACGCAGGTCCCGTCGCCAGCATGCTGCTTGCGGGTCTCGGCCCGGGGGCCGCTCTGGTTGTACTGCTCTCCACGGTTACGACCGGGTTTCTGGATGTCCACTCCGCCGGGGTCTCCCTGCGTCTTGTATTTCCCCGCCTTGGACAGCGGACAACACCCCTTCTGATGGGTCTGTCGGGACTTGCACTTGCCCTGGCGGTCCCCGGCGGATGGTACGAACACTTCCTCTATGCCCTTGGATCGGTCTTCGCCCCCTTCTTCGGGGTGATATTCTGCCGGCGTCTTTTTTTCTCCTCCTCTCCTCCCTCGATTTCTGATGTCCTTCTCGGTTTCGGTGCCTGGGCGGCCGGCCTTGCGGGTTACTACGTCCTGCTTCCCCAGGGATTTCCCCTGGGGGTTTCGGTTCCCGCCCTTATTATTTCGATGATTTCCTATTACCTGCTGCAGAAAGGAGCTGCCCTGTGGACACAAAAGCATTAATTGACAGCCTCGACCTGATTCAGAAGACCCATCCCCTGGTTCAGCATATTACCAATATGGTTACCGTAAACGACTGCGCCAATATAACCCTCGCTTTCGGCGGTGCCCCGGTCATGGCGGACTGGGGAGACGACGCCCTGGAAATGGTGGAGCACGCCGGAGCCCTTGTCCTGAACATGGGGGTCCTGACAGCAGAAAGCATAGAGACCATGATAGCGGTGGGAAGAAAGGCTAAAACCCTGGGCGTTCCGGTGGTCTTTGATCCGGTAGGCGCCGGGGCCACGGAATCCAGGCGCAGTGCCTCCCGCAGGATACTGGCGGAAGCGGCTCCGGATATAGTAAAAGGCAATGCCGCGGAGATCCTTTTTTTGGCCGGAGAAGAAATCCGGCAGAAGGGAGTCGATTCGGATGTCAGCCACGGCGTCGCCGCTGTTACCCGACGTATGGCGGCGGAAAACGCTACAGTCGTCGTAGCCACCGGTATCTGTGACTATGTTTCCGACGGTACAGAGACCTTTCGCCTGGAGGGAGGATCCTCCATGATGGGACGCATAACCGGGACCGGCTGTATGAGCGCCTCGGTCCTCGGTTGCTTTGCCGCCGTACTCGACTCGAAGCTCGAAGCAGCGCTTCTGGGGATACTTGCCATGAATATCGCCGGAGAACGGGCCGCAGAAAGCCTTTCTTCCCTGGAGGGCAGCGGTACCTTCCGTACACGCCTGATAGATGCCGCGAGCCTTCTCAGTTCCAGCACCCTGGAGATTAATCCTGACAGGAGGGTTTTCCATGAATAGCCGGAACCTTACATTCTGCCTGGTTACCGACTCCGGGTTTCGACAGGATGAGGAGTTTATCCCCACCCTGGAGGCAGCCCTGGAAGCGGGAACAACGATGATCCAGTACCGGGAAAAAAGCGGCCGCCTCAGCGACAGACAAATTTATCTGCAGGCCCTGGAGGTGGCGGCTTTATGCCGCCGCTTCTCCGTCCCCCTGATCATCGATGACCGCCTTGACCTTGCCATGGCCGTGGGTGCCGACGGGCTGCACATCGGACAGAAGGATCTGCCCCTTGATGTAGTAAGAAAACTCTGGCCGGGGGAACGAATCTTCGGTGTTTCCGTGGCAAGCCCTGAAGAAATCGCCCGTGCAGAAGCGGAGGGGGCGGATTACCTGGGTATCGGAGCCTTTCCCACGGAGACAAAAACTGACTATTCCAGTCTCGGCAGCGATGGTGTATCCTTGCTGCTGAAGGAGAGCAGTCTGCCGGTCATAGCCATCGGCGGCATCACAGCCTCGAACGCTCCCGGACTTATCCGAACCGGCTGCGCCGGGGTGGCAGTAGTCTCTGCGGTCTGGAAAGCCCCGAATCCCGGCGCAGCTGCTCAGGAAATTCTGGATGCTGTTCACAAGGCCAGGCAGTATAAAGCATGAAAAAACACCTGGAGTCCATTAAAGCCGTATTGTGGGACAAGGACGGGACCCTTCTGGATAACTTCAGTGTCTGGATACGCCGGGAAAGGTCCCTTATAGAATTCCTGTGCACAGATCTTGAAATTGCCGGGAACCTGCGTTCCGATGCGGTGGAGAGCGGACTCGCCGCCATCGGTATTCGCGACGGGAAGGTGGATCCCCGCGGAGAACTCGCCGGAGGAACCGAGGCTTCCATCTGCGACGCCATATCGGGGGCCCTGTCCGACTTCGGCCAGGTGCCCGAACCGGAAGAGTTCCGCAGGCTGGTGAACGGACGCCTTCACGAAATACTGGCCCGGGACACCGAAACGCCCCCCCTGCGCCGCGGTGTTCTCGAAGCCCTAACGGCAGCCCGTACCCGCGGACTGCCCCAGGGCCTGGCCACGTCGGACAGCAGAAAATCAGCCCTCGGTGAACTTGCCCCATATGGGATAGATAAGTTCTTCAGCTATTATTCCTTTGGAGATGAAGCGCTGCGGCCGAAACCCGATCCCTGGTGCATCCTTGAATTCTCCCGCCTCACAGGTATTCCTGCAGATTCCATCCTCTTTGTGGGAGACACTCCAGTGGACGAGGCAACAGCCGACGCCGCGGGAGCAGTGTTCTGTGCAGTCCTCGGAGGAGCCGGAGGCCGAAGGGATTTTTCCGCGACAACCATGACCTGTAATGATCCCGGGGAGATAGCAGATGTATTCCTCTGATCTTTTTGTACCTGCTCCGGGGAAACAGCTGATATACTGTCAGCGGAAGTACGAACAAAGAAAACGAAGGGCCGACTCTGCCTGCCCGAGACCTGGGAGAACGGAGCCGAACCCGGCACTGAAATCAACGATTTTTTGACCGGTCGTCGGCTTTCTTTAACCGGCCGGGGATTGCGAGCGGAAAAAAGGAGATTACTCATGGAAAAAGAACTCAACATACTCTGGACAAATGCTGATCCTGTAACTGCAGAAAAAATGGTCTTCATGTACGCAGGCAATTCATTGAAAAGAAACTGGTGGGAAAAGGTGACCGTAATAATATGGGGAGCGACTGCTCAACTCATAGCTGATAACGATGCCATACGTACATCAATTATCTCACTTATAGACCAGGGAGTATATTTTTCTGCCTGCAAAGCCTGTGCAGATCAGCTGGGTGTAACCGGGCAGCTGGAAGAGATGGGTATTGAAGTCAAATACTGGGGAGAACCGCTGACGGAGATACTGCAAAGCGGAAAAAAGATAATCTCTGTATAGTCAGTCTGCATCAAAGACGGTTCAGGTCATAATTGTATAGTAAAAACTCTGCCCGTAAACAGATAATCTGTTATAGTATTTAATGATGATACGCCAACTGGACCTTAAGCATATCGACCAGGCAGTCCGGCTTTTCCGCGAAGTTGTCGAGGACATGCAGAAAAGAGGTATCGATCAGTGGGACGAGGTCTATCCCGCCCTCGCTGATATTACCGATGATCTGCACAAGGGCTGGGGCTTCGGATACTTTGACGGGAATACGCTTATCGGTTATGTTGCCCTGAACGAGGAATCTGATCCCGAGTATGAAACCGGAAACTGGCAGTACACCGAAGGCCGTCCCCTCTATTTTCATCGCCTGGCCGTCCGGCCGGCCTTCCAGAGCAAAGGAATAGCCGGAAGCCTGATACGCTTTGCGGAAAAATATGCCCTGGAAACAGGTTACGCCTCGATCCGCCTGGACGCTTTTCCACCCAATACAGCAGCTGTAGCCATGTACGAAAAACGGGGTTACTCCCGGGCAGGGTATGTCACCTTCAGAAAAGGCAGATTTGTTCTGCTGGAGAAAGCTCTTTACTCCACGTGAAGTATACGCTGGAAAAATCCCGTGAAAAACAAAGCCGCCGATAATTTATATTTTCCTCCACTTTATTCAAAACATGCTTTATAATTTGTGCAGATCAATATGAGTTCAATTCCAGTCAAGCAGTTTGATTATGATTAGAAATCATCCTCATCGTTATTTCTTCTCCATATTTTTTACTTCTCTCCTTTCGTTCGGTTGTATTGCTGTAATCCTGTTTTCCATAGCATACCTGAACCATAAATGGGAATCTCAAATAAAAGCGGTCAGGGAATTCACAAAAGAAAAGAATACTGTCATGACGCATGTCCATGTCATGTACACAAAGATATTGACCAAAGCCCAGCAAATATCCACCGACACATTTTTACGGAGATGGATACTGCTGGTACCCGGATATGAAGACCCTCTGGTTATTCAGAAACTGTTCAACAATCTTCATTCGGTAGCAACAACCGATGATGATATTCATACAATAAATGTAATTGATACTCGTCGCCAGGTTATTCTATCAACGTATTTTGGATACAGAACTCCCGATCAGGGAGATGCTTATGGAAATCTGAAAAAAGAGATATTTTCTCGCTTTTTCTCTTCTCATGAGACAACAAGTTTATTAAGAACATACAGTAATTCCATACCAGACAGCGATTCCACACTTAATTTCCTTCTTTCGCTTCCTGAGAGAAGCAAGCTTGGGGCGATTTCGATAACCTTCAGACTGGATAATTTCCTGCCACCCTACGCCAGCCTTAACGATCGGATCTGGGCGATCGGGGATTCCGCAGGCACAATAATATCAAACCACCCCGATATTGCAGAATCATCCTTCAGCAGCCTGGAGAATTCACCGGATTTCGAGAGAAGCTCTCCTTTCCCGTCTGAAATAGTTATAAACTCCAGGGCATACTGGTATACGTCCGAACCTGTTTTTAACAACTCATACTTTATTACACTTGCAGTTCCCAGGGATATCCTGTTTTCTGAGAGTTCCGCATTATTGAAATATGCACCCTTCGTGATACTATTCATATTCTCGTTATCTGTAATCGCATCGTTCATATTGTACAATAAGGCCAGAAAGCCTATCCTCGCTGCAGTTAATAACGCACGAACACAGATGAACCTTATTGGTATGGAACGGGATGATTCTTCGAAGACCGGGGATGCTATCTCAAATTTGAATAAAACCCTCAACACTCTTATTCTGCAGACAAAGAGCAGTAGAAGAATAATTTCAGAAAACAGGGACTTCCTGCATGAGAATGCATTACGAAACCTCCTTTTTGGGCGCCGTCGCGATATATATGGACGATCGTTTTATGAGAGGGAATTTATCAATGAGGATAATAACTATTTCCTTGTTCTCGCTCTGCGAATTAATGAATATGGAGATGATCTTAATCCAGGCGGCAACAATGACGCCTTCCTCGATCCTGAACTCCTGGAAAAAATCAAGGATGGTTTTGTCGGTGGCACCCTGAAAACCGGTTTAAGAAGCTGGGCATTACTGCTGAATCTTGAGAAACATGAAGACAAGAGAACCATACTTGAAAGGATAAATCTCCTTCAGAATTCCGGCACGAACATGGATGGTGTGCAATTTAATGCAGCATGCAGCACGATTGTCAGAAACACGGAAGCAATACCGGATGCATATGATCAGGCAGTCGAGTGTTTACGCAGATGCCTTATGGATAATACGCGGAATCTGTTGGATGCGGCTGATCTGAAAGATAAAAAACCGATATATTACTTTTCCGTTAAAGATGGTCAAAACCTTATTGCCGAATTACGGATTCAGAACAGGCAGCAAATAACTGCTTACACAAAAAAACTCGTTTACAGTAAAATAGAAATGTATTCACCTGAACTGATGGACGCTTACTGCCTATACCTTTTTTCTTGTGCCGCGAAAGTCGCGATGGAATACAATCTATCTGCCGATGTTGTTGCAAAGCATACGTACTCATCGGTACTGGAGAGTTCAGAACCGATAAACAGAAAAGTGGAAAGCCTGGCAATTCTGTGCAAGGAGATTGTAGAAAGTCGAGATAAAGAACAAAAACGATTTAAAAGCCTCTCTCTCGAAATCGCACTGAATTATATAAATGAGAATTATACGAAACCTATTTCCCTGTCTATAATCGCGGACAACCTGCATGTATCAACAAGTTACCTGAGCGAGCTTCTGAAACGTTCCCTGGGGATGAGTTATATTCAATATATCAACAAACTGAGAATTGAAAAATCACTTGAACTTCTGCAGAATAGTGATCTGACAATAAAAAAGATCAGCAAAATGATAGGATACGATACGGAACATTCATTCATCAGGAATTTCAAACGTGCATTCGGTCGAACTCCGGCGGATTATCGCAACAGAACAAAGAATATATCCATAAAAGAAAAAACATACATCCCTGAAAACGATTTTTCGACATAAACGAATTATTGTAAATTGACGGTTTTTCCCGACGGCTCATAAAATCTATTCATGCTTCACATACTTCAAAAGCGGAACAGTTTAATTACTACATTTGTCAAATACCGTTACCTATATCTGATGCTGTTTCCCGGTCTGTTGTGGTTTTTCATATATCGTTATCTTCCCATGGCAGGACTTTTAATCGCGTTTAAGGAATTCAGTTTTTCAAAAGGAATACTCGGCAGCGACTGGGCGGGATTGAAATACTTTGAATTTATCTTTTTCCGACATCCGGATTTTTATCGGATTCTCACCAATACACTCCTGATTAATTTCTATCGAATCGTCATCTCCATGCCTGTACCGATAATCCTGGCTTTAATGCTGAATGAAGTTACATCATCGGCTTTCAGGAGATCGGTACAGACTCTGATCTATCTGCCCCATTTCGTTTCCTGGGTGATTTTTGGAGGCATAATTGTACAATTTCTTTCCCCTTCGTCAGGACTCATTAACGGAATCCTGAAAAGTATGGGCCTCGAACCGGTCTTTTTTCTTATACGGGAGGACCTTTTCCGTTCAATAATTGTAGTCAGTGATATCTGGAAAAGCGCCGGCTGGGGAACTATCATATATCTCGCGGCGCTTTCCGGAGTCGATCCGCAGCTTTTTGATGCTGCGACAATCGACGGTGCAAACCGATGGCAGAAAATCATCCACATAACAATACCGTCGATTTCCGCTACCATTGTAATAATCTTCCTGCTGAAAATAGGTCAGCTTCTTCAAATCGGTTTCGAACAGATATACGTACTCTATAATCCTGCGGTCTACAGTACCGGTGATGTAATAAGTACCTATGTGTACCGGGTAGGTATCGGACAGGGCCGGTTCAGCCTTACAACGGCGATCGGATTATTTCAGTCGATTATAGGATTGATACTTATAAGCAGTGCAAACTGGTTTTCCAGACGATATCTTGACAGGAGTCTTTGGTGATTAAACATCGCGGCCTGGAAGTTTTTCCAGCGATCAACGGCATTATTCTGGCATTGGCAGCTTTTCTATGTTTCCTTCCATTCTACTATGTTTTCACTATTTCTTTAAGTGAAGCGACCCAGGTACGGGAAGGCGTTATCAGTCTACTGCCCCAGGGATTCTCACTGGAAGCATACCAGACAATATTCAGGCAGGCAGCTTTTTTTAACGCGTTCCGCACAACAGTCATCCGTACTGTTTTGGGAACTGCTGTAAACCTGGCGTTACAGGCCACGTTCGGCTATGCTCTTTCACGGTCGTATCTGAAAGGCCGAAAGATCATGTTGATAATGGTCGTATTCACTATACTCTTCAATCCGGGAATCATACCTAACTATCTCATAGTTCGTTATACCGGACTCATTGATACAATATGGGCCCTGATTATTCCCAATGCAATTAATTCTTTTAATGTTCTAGTTCTCGTGAGTTTCTTTGCATCCATACCCGACAGTATTGAAGAATCCGCAAAAATGGACGGAGCAAACGATATCATCATTTTCTGGAAGCTAATGATACCTCTATCCCTTCCGGCGATTGCTACCATTTCACTTTTTATATCCGTTTTTCACTGGAATTCACTGATGGACGGAATCATGTACATAAATAAATCTACGTTAAAACCCCTGCAGGTCTACCTTATGGACCTGGTCATGCGCACCCAAACAGAAGGTTTAACAGGCGGTGAATCAGATACAGAGCTTACAACCATTACAATACAAACTGCAGCGATTTTTGCAGGAACTCTTCCAATCCTGCTTATCTACCCTTTTGTACAGCGCTACTTTATGAAAGGAATTATGCTTGGAGCTATTAAAGGATAGTTTCATGTATAAAAACCGGTGTAATCATCGTTGATGAAAATAGCCGGAATAGAAAAGGAGGCTTCAATGAAAAAACATTGGACAGAAATCTTATCAATTTTATGTGCAGTCTCGCTTACTGTGACCCTTCTTACAGGATGCAGTAAGGCGGAAAAGACCAGTGAAGAGGTTCAGGACAAACTGGAATACCTCACCAACATCAATGTAGACACGGAGAAATATGATATAAATGACAACCCATACCTGGATTACATTGAAGAGCAAAATGGGGTTGATATCGAAATTATCAATGAGGCATCATCTTCTCAATACGTTCAGAAAGCGAGTATCATTTTCGCCTCCGGCAAACTGCCTGATTATGTACTGATTAATAATGATCTTCGAACAAACTTTTCTATCTGGGCGAGGGAAGGATTACTTCTGCCTTTGGATGAATATATCGATGAAACAACCTACATGAAGAACGATATTCTGCCCCTTTCCTGGGAACTCTCCAAAATAGATGAAAAGACCTATGCCATTCCGATGCAGCGCTACGATGTTTCTCCCCGAATGACATTCGCCCGCAAAGACTGGCTGGACAAGCTCGGAATCGATCCCGACAATGTACGCAGCATAGACGACTGGTATCACATGCTGAAAGCCTTTGCCAGGAACGATCCCGACGGCAACGGTAAAGACGACACCTACGGAATTACCGGACGAAGTAATGACGAATATTCCCTTTATATTTTTCTCGATGCCTTCAATGCGGCAAAAGCCCGTTATGTAAACGGAGAGGTTTTACCCAATTATATCCTGCCGGAATACAAAGAGTGGCTAAAATTCATGCACAGGCTTTATGAGGAAGGAATAATGGATCCTGAATACGTTGTTAACACGAAGCAGCAGTACTGGGAGAAAATCGCCTCGGATAAAGTCGGCGCGTTCTATCATTTCTGATCACTCCAGGAATACAGGGGACTGAACGGCAGCAGGGAGAATTTGGTACCGATGACTCCGCCCCAATGGGTTGACGGAACACCCGGAAAGAACATCAACGCGATGCCCGTCCGACACTGGATTGCAATAAGCAAAGATGCAGGGAATCCGAAAAAGATTGTCGATCTTCTCGACTGGGCATTCTCACCCGACGGCGGCAATTTTGTACATGCAGGAATCGAAGGAATGGACTATGAACTGACAGGAGACAAGCTTACTGTCAAGCCTGAACGCAAAGGCAAAAGCTGGGCCTGGAGATTCATTACCATGGGAGTACAGAAGACAAAAATGGATGAACAACTGCTTTATGTATTGGAACAATCATGGGGCAAGTTGGGTCTTCAGCATCTGGATTTCAGTACTCAACACGGAACATATGATGAAATATCCATGCTGATTCCTCCTTTTCCCGAACTGGCTGATTACGATTTGCTTTCACAACGCGATGAATTCAGGGAAAAGGCCATTATTGGTGCAATCGACATCGACGCCGAGTGGGACGATTTTGTCGCACGGTGGAGAAGATCGGGCGGTGATGAATGGATCAAATTATACACAGAGTCCTATAACGACATGCAGAATAAATAAGTGAGGAATGGAATGAGCAGGCAGGAACTACTTTTCAGCGATAATTTTCAGAAGATACCCCTTGGAATGTTTTCCGCGAATGTCGGACCCCATACGGAATATCACTTCCGCGAAGAAGCAGCACCAAAGTATGGCTGGGGAGTGGCCTGCTTTTTCCATGACGAATCAAAAGAAGCATGGCACATCAGCGAACGGAATGGGCGCAAAGTCATGCGCCAGACCTTCGCCAATCCCAACAGTTTTACGCACCCGATTGTCTCTGCAGGTAATCAGTACTGGACAGATTACATACTTACTGTTCTTTGCGCACCATCCGAAACAAATGGTCGATGCGGCTGTATTTTCCGCTACTCGACAAACCGACGATATTACTATTTCGGCCTGACAACGGAAGGCGCTGAGCTCATCGTTGTAAATGAGGAACTGAAGCTTCACGAAGTACGCGAGAAAGTACTGGGACAAATAAAATTCTCAAGGAAAAAAGATGTTGTTTATAAACTCACAGTAAGTACGGAAGGTAAAAATATAACATGTTCAATATCGACCGAGGGAGAACCTCAATCGCATATCGGAATAATTAAAACCATGGATGATACTTTTCAGCGCGGGAAAATCGCATTGATTTCCGATATCCCGGCGGATTTTCTTTCTGTGGAAGTTACAGGACCAGAATATGCAAGGAGTATAGCCGTTTCGGCACAGAAGAATGAAAAGAACCGACTGGAGCAGCTGCGATCCATGAATCCGAAACCCAGGCTCTGGAAAAAGATAGCCACCCCCGGTTTCGGAGTCGGCAGGAATCTCCGTTTCGGGGACCTGGATGGAGACGGTGAAATCGAGATCCTGGTTCCACAGGTGATCCAGCACGGCCCCAGGGACGCATACGCGGAAACAGGCTGCATTACGGCGATTGATCTATCCGGAGACATACTGTGGCGTCATGGGAAACCCGATCCTGAGGGGTGGTACCTGACAAACGATGTGGCTGTTCAGGTTCATGATGTCGATGGAGACGGCGCCGCTGAAATTGTCTATTGCAGCGGATTCGAAATCAAAATTGTCGAAGGATCCACCGGCCGGGTACTCAAGAAGATACCGACACCCGAAAGCTGCGGGCACAACAATCAGTTCCCCAGGATACTCGGGGACAGTATCTTTTTTTGTGACGTCCGTGGTCTTGGCAGAAAAGGAGACATCCTGCTCAAGGACCGGTACTGGAATTTCTGGGTTTATGATCAGGACTTGAAACTCATCTGGAAAGGTTCGTGCAAGACCGGTCATTATCCCTACGCCTTCGACATAGATGGTGACGGTAAAGACGAAATTGCAATCGGCTACAGCCTCTATGACGACAATGGCGACCTTCTCTGGTCGCATGACGATCTCCTTATGGATCACAGCGATGGTGTCGCTATCGTCAACCTTCATGATCCTTTATCACAACCGGATACCGTCCTTTACGCGGCAAGCGATGAGGGCGTTTTGTTCCTTGATATTAATGGTACCATTCGAAAACACCACTACGTAGGCCACGCACAAAATCCCGCAATACTTAAACTGCGCCCGGATCTGCCGGGACTGCAGACTGTGGCCATTGATTTCTGGGGAAATCAGGGAATACTGAATTTCTTCGATGCCGACGGCAACATCTATCATACCTGTGAACCCAACAACTTCGGCAGCATGTGTCTTCCGGTTAACTGGCGTGGAGACGGACAAGAGTATTTCCTGCATTCCACCAACTGCAAGCTGGGAGGGATGTTCGACGGTTGGGGACGACCCGTTGTCGTATTTCCCGACGACGGGCACCCCGATCTGTGCAATGCTGTTTTGGATTTAACAGGAGACTGCCGTGATGAAATCGTCACATGGAACCAGGACGAAATCTGGATCTATACCCAGGACGACAACCCTAAAAACGGCAAATTGTACAAACCCCTGCGGAACCCGCAATTCAACAATTCCAATTACCAGGCATCAGTTTCAATCCCCGGTTGGACGGAGGAACACTAGCCGGCGGGAGAAAATGCTTGTACTTCGACCTGCAAGGGCCTATACTCATTCTATACGGTTATCATGCGGCTGCCGTATAGAATGTTGATTTCTGTTACAGTATCGGGTTAACAGACGCGTAACCTTTTCTTGGTCAGAACATTCAGGTATACGTGCCATGTTCTCTTTGTAGAAAAGTGTCCAGATCAGAACGTTTTATACAGATTGAACAGCTCCTCCTCGATCATCCTGATGGTTTGCATCAGATAGAGATGGCCCGGCGCCTGGGGGTTCATAAATCCACCATTTGCAAAGATACCGGGCGTCAATCCAAGCTATTCCTCTCTACAGGGTTGAACCTATAATGAAAAATTGCTTAATACAGGAACAGTGTAAAAAATGAAAGAAATTATCGCCCACGTTAAACAGAACCCGGACGGTTCTTGGGCCATACCCCAAAACCTGCAAGACCATCTTATGGGAACTGCAGAGCTATCAGCCGCTTTTGCCAGGTCTTTTGATTCAGAATCCTGGGGATATGCTATCGGGATAGCGCATGATTCAGGTAAAGCTCCGAAGAAATGGCAAAAATATTTAAGAAAAAAGAGCGGATATGGATATGACGAAGAAGCCCATCTTGAAAATATTCCAGGGAAGCTGGAACATTCTGCTCCAGGAGCAAAATTAGCCGAAGAAATCTGGGGGCAAGGAATCGGTCGCATACTGTCTTTCTGCATTGCTGGACATCATTCCGGTTTACCTGATTGGAGCGGATCTCAAAGTACACTCGCTTTTCGACTTCAACAAGCGAAAGTAGATAAAATTCCGGACGACCTTCGATCTCTCCTTCAAAGAACACGTATAGATAAACCGCCACGAAAGTTTGATACGACAGGACTTGATCTTTCATTTTGGATCCGTATGTTGTTTTCCTGTCTGGTTGACGCTGATTTTCTGGATACTGAACGTTATATGGATTCAGGAAAACATAAAGATCGCGGAGGATACATTTCGATTCAAGAGCTCTTGATTCGCTTTAACTCGTATATGGAGAATCTCTCACGCACATCTCCTGATACGAAAATTAACCGGATCAGACAGACGGTTCTTTCAGATTGTAGAAAAGCTGCCTTACTAAAACCTGGGTTCTTTTCTCTGACGGTCCCGACAGGTGGAGGAAAAACATTATCGAGCATGGCATTCAGTCTCGATCATGCCGCATTGTACAGAAAGGACCGTATTATCTACGTCATCCCATATACAAGCATTATTGAACAAAACACCGATGTGTTCCGCTGTGCCCTTGGCACAGCGCAGGTCGTTGAGCATCACTCAAATCTTAATGAAGACGATCTTACAGCTAAGGCCCGCCTGGCTGCCGAGAATTGGGATGCCCCTGTAATTGTTACGACTTCGGTTCAATTTTTTGAGTCTCTGTTTTCTGCAAAATCCAGCCGGTGCCGCAAACTGCACAATATCTGTAACAGTGTGATAATTCTGGATGAGGCACAGCTGCTGCCTGCAATATTCCTGGACCCGATTTTGCGGACAATGGAACTTCTCGTTGAACATTACCAGGTTTCCTTTGTTATTTGTACGGCCACACAGCCTGCACTGGAGAAGCAAGAACATATACCAGAATTTCCGGGGATCGCCGCGGGATCGATCAGGGAGATTGTTCAGGATGTTCCATCCCTCTATCGGCAGTTAAAACGCGTTAATGTGAAGATTCCGGATGACTTAAAAACACCCAGAACTTGGGAGGACCTTTCAGCAGAATTACAGGCATACGAAAGTGTTCTCTGTATTGTCTCTGACAGAAAAAGCTGTAAAGAGCTTTTTCATCTTATGCCGCACGGGACATATCATCTTTCGGCATTGATGTGTGCCCAACACCGCAGTGAATTAATCAAGCAGATAAAAGCCGATTTACAAGCCGGAGTACCAACCAGGGTGATAAGTACTCAACTTGTAGAGGCAGGTGTGGATATGGACTTTCCGGTAGTCTACCGTGCCATTGCAGGTTTGGACTCCATCGCCCAGGCAGCAGGACGCTGCAACCGGGAAGGACGTCTGAACGAAAACGAACAAATGGGAAGGGTTGTATTATTTGTTCCGCCAAAGAGGCCCCCTTCAGGCATCTTGCGGAAGGCCCAGGAAACTGCCGTCCGCATCCTTAGTACAGGGATAAGGGACCCCATTGATCAAAGCGTTTTTTATGAATATTTCAGTGAACTCTATTGGAAAGTGAACTCGTTGGATGACAGGGATATTATAAAACGACTGACCCCGGACCAGAAAAACCTGGATATAAGCTTTCGAACTGCTGGAGAGGCCTTCAAGATTATTGATGACACCTTGCAGAGAAGCATTCTTGTTCCCTATGGAGAAGGGGATGAGTTAATCACTCTTTTAAAGAACGTCGGACCTGAACGATGGTTGCTGCGTAAACTCCAGCGCTTTACCGTCAACATTTACCGTTACGAATTCGACGAACTTTTAAATCGCGGATCTATACACGAAATAAGTCCGGGAATTTTCTCCCTTATTTGTAATGTAGAGTATGATGACAATACAGGGTTAAAAACAGATTCGGAATTATTCGAACCGGAAAGTTATATAAGTTGTTAAGGAGGAGATATGAGCTGGTGCCTAGAGGTCTGGGGCGACTATGCCTGCTTTACCCGTCCGGAAATGAAGGTTGAGCGTGTTAGCTACGATGTAATGACCCCCTCCGCCGCGCGCGCAATATATGAAGCCATTCTATGGAAACCCGCCATTCGCTGGCACATAACAAGAATCGATGTTCTGGAACCAATCAAGTGGATTTCTGTCCGTCGCAACGAAGTAGGTAAAATATTTACCGGTCCAACGCAAGCACATCTTGATGGCCGAAGTGGTGATCCTATGGGATTTGCAGTCGAGGATTACCGTCAACAGCGGGCAGGCCTTTTTCTGCGGGATGTTCGCTACCGAATTCACGCTTGGTTTGAATTTATTCCACAAGAAAAAAGAATCAGAAACAAATCTGTAACACCTGAGTTCTGGGCCGACAGCGAGGAAGCGAGCCAGTTCGTCAATGCAAATGAAAACGAAGGAAAATACGCGGCTATGTTCGAACGACGGGCCAGGAAAGGGCAATGCTTTCACAGGCCCTATCTTGGATGCAGAGAATTTGCCTGCGATTTCAAATTGGTAGATCCATCACATGATCTGCCACCTTCTATAGAGAAGACTGACGATCTGGGATGGATGCTGTACGACCTGAACTTTGAAGACCCACAGGACCCGCAACCGATGTTTTTTCGTGCCCTCTTGGAAAACGGTACCATCAACACTGACAGAAACAGCGTGGAGGTGCGTGGATGATACTGCAGGCACTGAAAGATTATTATGACAGAAAAGCAGCTGATCCTGACAGCGGAATTGCACCGATAGGATGGGAGTTAAAGGAAATTCCCTTTGTGATTGTTCTTGATGCACAAGGAAATCTGGTGCAGATTGAAGATACCCGTGAGGGTATGGGAAAAGAGCGAAGAGCTAAACAGTTTCTGGTTCCAGAAGGTGTAAAAAAGACATCCGGGATTGCCGCAAATCTTCTCTGGGACGTTGCTGGATATGTTTTCGGTATATCATATTTGGATAAGCTGGACGAAAGTAAAAAAGCAAAAGCATTGGAACGAGCACCTAAGCAGAAAAAGGCCTTTTACCAGCGCATTTTCAACGAACTACCGCAGAACAAAAAAACACAGGCGATCCTGTCCTTCCTCAACAATATCAGCATCGATCGACTAAGACAGGAACCAACATGGGCTGAGATATATGAGAAGAATCCAGTGTTGAGTTTTCGCTTTGAAGATGAAAATATCCTGTTCTGTCAAAGTGAATCTGTTGTCTCTGCTCTTAGGAAAGAGAATGCAACAGAATCAGCACCGGGATTATGCATGGTTACCGGAGAAGAGGACAAGGTAGCCACGCTTCATACTGTAATAAAAGGAGTGTGGGGAGCGCAGAGTTCCGGAGCAAATATAGTTTCATTTAATCTTGATCCCTTTCGTTCTTTTAATAAACAACAAGGCAACAATGCTCCGGTTGGTAAAAGGGCAATGTTCGCCTACACAACTGCATTGAATACCTTGCTCGCCAAAGGTTCTGCCCAGCGAATGCAGGTGGGAGACGCCTCTACAGTGTTTTGGTCTGCAAAAGCGACCCATTTTGAAAACGATTTTTCTTCCTTTTTTAAAGAACCGGAAAAAGATGATCCGGATTCTCATACCTCCAGTATCAGAAACCTTTTTGACTCTGTAAACACAGGAGCGTATCTGGAAGATATAGGAACAGAAAGGTTCTACGTGATAGGCCTGGCCCCCAATGCAGCGCGTATCGCTGTCCGTTTCTGGCAGACAGGAACAGTATCCGAGTTTGCTGCAAGAATAAGGCAACACTTTGAGGATCTGCGGATTAGTAAACCGGAGAGAGAACAGGAATTCTATTCACTGTGGAGGCTGCTTGTAAACATTGCTGTCCAGGATAAAAGCGAGAATATTCCGCCAAACATTGCCGGAGACTTTATGCGCTCCATTCTAAACGGAACACCCTATCCGGCATCCCTGCTTCAAGCCGCCATCAGGCGAATTAAAAGCGATACCGTCAACCGGGTAAAACCTGTGCGGGCTGCGTTGTTGAAGGCATATCTGAACAGGTATTACCGTTTTCATCCCAATAATAATGAAAAGGAGATTCAAATGTCATTGGATATTGAGCAAGGGTCAATAGGCTACCAGCTGGGCCGGCTTTTTTCCGTTCTGGAGAAAATCCAGGAAGAGGCAAATCCCGGATTAAACACAACCATAAAGGAGCGCTACTACAGTTCGGCATGCAGTTCCCCTGTCACGGTTTTTCCAACCTTGATGCGGCTTAAAAATCATCACATGGCAAAAATGGAGCACAAAGGCAGGGTAACCAATATGGAGCGATTGATCGGTGAGATTGTAGGCAGATTTTATGACTTTCCGCCGCACCTCAACCTGCACGAACAGGGAAAATTCGCTATTGGTTATTATCATCAACGACAGGATTTTTTTACAAAGAAAGAACAATAATTATATAGGAGAAAATGATGGAATTGAATAAGCGTTATGATTTTATACTCTTTTTTGATGTAAAGGATGGCAACCCCAACGGCGATCCCGATGCCGGCAATTTACCCAGGATAGATGCGGAAACCGGAAACGGCCTTGTTACCGATGTCTGCCTGAAACGTAAAATACGCAATTATGTCGGATTGGCCAAAGGTGAACAGCCTCCCTATGAAATTTATGTAAAAGAGAAGGCTGTCCTGAACGATCAGAACGAACGCGCATATAAAGCCTTGGGAGTCGATTTGAGCCAGGACACCGGCAAAAGAAAAGGCGGCGACAAGGTAGAAGAAGCCAGGAAATGGATGTGTCAAAATTTTTACGATGTACGGACTTTTGGCGCTGTTATGTCTACAGGGATTAACTGTGGTCAAGTTAGAGGACCGATACAGCTAACTTTCGCGCGTTCCGTTGAGCAGGTAGTTTCTTTGGAACACAGCATTACCAGAATGGCTGTTGCCACACATCAGGAAGCAGAAAAGCAGGGCGGCGACAACAGAACCATGGGTCGCAAATTTACCATTCCGTATGGGTTATACAGGGTACACGGATTTGTTTCAGCACCCCTAGCAAAGCAGACAGGATTCTCGCAGGAAGATTTGGGACTGTTCTGGGAGGCTTTACAGAACATGTTTGAGCATGACCGGTCGGCGGCCAGGGGGTTAATGAGTTCCCGGCGCCTCATTATATTTGAACATACTTCAGCAATGGGCAACAAGCCTGCACAGGAATTATTCGACAGGATTACCTTTTCCCGAACCAGCGATGGTCCTGCCCGGGATTTCTCCGACTTTAACATCGAATTAGACGGAAATAAACTGAAGGATTTCAAAACTATTGTATCAGTATAGATCTTGCTAGGATCCGGGCATAAGCCCCTGTGAAGGGGGTGTGGCGAGATCACCGGATGAGGAGAACAACGGTCACGTTATACCAATGATGTTTCAACCTGCCATGGCAGGATTTTCTTGAACGTTTTTGGTCGGATTCATCATTTATGGAAGAATTAAAGAATGTACCTTGAAGAAGATCTTATACCCATTTCCGCATTACAGCATGTGTTGTTTTGTGAACGGCAATATGCCCTGATTCATCTTGAACAGGCCTGGGAAGAAAACCGCTTTACCGCTGAAGGTCGTGTGTTGCATGAACGGGTTGACGACGAACACCACGAGTCCCGCCGACTGCTGAAAACCGAGTACGGCTTGGCAGTTCGATCCCTACATCATGGGCTTGTTGGAAAAGCAGATGTGGTGGAGTTCGAAAAAGATCCAAGCGGAGGCTATACAGAAATCAAACCTGTAGAATTCAAAAGGGGCCGCAATAAAGAGGACGACTTCGACCGTGTACAGCTCTGTGCACTGGCTTTATGCCTTGAAGAAATGTTCGATATGAAAGTTAACCGGGGCGAGTTTTACTATCTTCAGGAACATCGGCGTACCTCGGTAATACTCGACTCTGAGTTGCGTGACAACACAACCAGTCTTATCATACGGATACGGGAAATTAACAACAGCGGAAAAACATCATCAGCACAGTACAACAGAAGAAAATGTGATCGTTGTTCATTGATAGAAATTTGTATGCCCAGAGTAATAGAAAGCGGTGGAAAAAATGTCTCCCGGTACATAAAAAACCAAATACGAGCAGCCATAGCTGAAGGGGAAGGATGAGAAAGTTATTAAACACCCTTTATGTAAGCACCCAGGGTAGCTATCTACATAAGGAAGGTGAAACTGTAATTGTTGAGCAAGGACAACAAAAGTTATTACAGCTACCTATACATACGATCGGTAATATTATCTGCTTCGGTAATGTGCTCTGTTCCCCTTATCTGCTTGGACTGTGTGCAGAGCGAGACATAAGTGTCTCCTATATGACGGAATACGGAAGATTTCTTGCATCCGTAAACGGACCAGTACGAGGAAACGTGCTCCTGCGGCGTCAACAGTACCGACAGACCGATAATCCAGAAAAGACTAAATCAATTGCAGCAAATATTGTAGCTGCCAAACTGGCTAATTCACGGGTAGTTCTGAACAGGGCACAACGAGACCATGGGATGAAAACAGACTTACAATCCATTTCTGATGCCTCTGAACAGTTATCCGGTTTAATCCGTCAGATAGACAGAACAGAAACCACAGATGAGCTCAGAGGTATAGAAGGAACAGGTGCTGCCAGGTATTTTGGCGTGTTTAATCATCTTATTATTGATCAGAAAGAAGGGTTTTATTTTAAAGAACGTAGCCGCAGACCTCCTTTGGATGCGGTAAACGCCATGTTGTCCTTTACCTATACCATCCTTACTCACGATATTCGCTCTGCGCTGGAAACTGTAGGGCTTGATCCTGCAGTAGGATTTCTACATCGAGACAGACCTGGACGCCCTTCTCTTGCTCTTGATCTGCTTGAAGAGTTTAGGTCAGTCATTGCAGACCGGCTGGTGCTGTCACTGATAAACAGGCGACAAGTGAGCCCAGCAGGATTTACTATAGCAGAAAATGGTGCTGTGGTAATGGATACTGATACTCGGAAAATTCTTTTAACAGAATATCAGAACCGAAAACAGAAGGAAGTATACCACCCATATATAGAGGAAAAGGTCCAGATAGGTCTGCTATTCTTTGTGCAGGCAAATCTGTTAGCCCGGCATATACGTGGCGATATTGATGGATATCCCCCATTCTTCTGGAGGTAAAAATCATGATGGTATTGGTAAGTTATGATGTGGCAGTCACAACGCAAGGGGGTCAACGTCGACTACGAAAGATCGCTAAAGCTTGTCAGAATTACGGACAACGGGTCCAGTTCTCCGTATTTGAATGCATCGTCGATCCTGCCCAATGGACTAAATTAAAAAATACCCTTGAGAAGATAATCGATACAGATACTGATAGCTTACGGTATTATTATCTTGGAGCGAATTATAAAAACCGTGTGGAACATGTCGGAGCTAAACAATCTATGGATGTTGATGCCCCGATAATTGTATGACGCGAACCTTGATGAAACAGAAAAATCCGGGACAATCGCAGATAAAATAATTCTTTATATTGTAAGGATCTTTGAAAAATCAGAGAAGGATATCATGTAAAATGTAGTCTTGAACCTGAGGTTCGCGAAATTGACCTTCTAATTTATTTTATGATATATATTTAACTGTACTTATGTCGCGCCCCTCGCGGGCGCGTGGATTGAAACATGAGCTCCGGGACAAATTCCACGAAACCCGCAAGTCGCGCCCCTCGCGGGCGCGTGGATTGAAACTTTCTTATTCGTATAAGGCAATCCAGCATTTCCGGGTCGCGCCCCTCGCGGGCGCGTGGATTGAAACATATCCCATATCATATTCTGTTTTGGGATATATGTGTCGCGCCCCTCGCGGGCGCGTGGATTGAAACTATTTGGTTTGATATCTTTTCGTACTCCTCAATCGTCGCGCCCCTCGCGGGCGCGTGGATTGAAACTCTGCACCATCCCACTTGAATACCCATTCGCTGTGTCGCGCCCCTCGCGGGCGCGTGGATTGAAACAGGATCAATCCGCATAGCCTGCCATGACCTCGGAGTCGCGCCCCTCGCGGGCGCGTGGATTGAAACTATACAGCGCCGTCAGCTACTTTTCCCGCGCTGTGGTCGCGCCCCTCGCGGGCGCGTGGATTGAAACCATTGATTAGCTCCTTGTATCGCTTGCGTAAGGTGTCGCGCCCCTCGCGGGCGCGTGGATTGAAACCGACCTTATGTCGATGGAATCCATCTATAACCTGGTCGCGCCCCTCGCGGGCGCGTGGATTGAAACAAAACATCTTAGACAGGATAGCACCGCTGACACACGTCGCGCCCCTCGCGGGCGCGTGGATTGAAACGATAAAACTGATTTATCTTTGCTCCTGTCCATTGGTCGCGCCCCTCGCGGGCGCGTGGATTGAAACCTGCCTATCTCCTGCGCCTGTGTGCCGTATATCGGGTCGCGCCCCTCGCGGGCGCGTGGATTGAAACTTTCTTGTTTTTGATCGGCCAGTACTTGAGAATTGGTCGCGCCCCTCGCGGGCGCGTGGATTGAAACATCAGTCTCCCCCGGGACACGGGGGAGGGTCAGGGGTCGCGCCCCTCGCGGGCGCGTGGATTGAAACGGATGATACTCCAGCGAGACTCCAGGTTGTTACCGTCGCGCCCCTCGCGGGCGCGTGGATTGAAACATCTATCACACACCTGAGTGGGGGTGTTAACTCCGGTCGCGCCCCTCGCGGGCGCGTGGATTGAAACTTGACTCAAGTTCATTAACTGACTCTTGAGTTCCGGTCGCGCCCCTCGCGGGCGCGTGGATTGAAACATGATGCTGGCAAAATCAGACATACTAAGAATAGGTCGCGCCCCTCGCGGGCGCGTGGATTGAAACTCAGGACCGCACACGCTGTCAAGACGGTCCTGAAGTCGCGCCCCTCGCGGGCGCGTGGATTGAAACTTGATAATCGGTGTTTGTTATACTGCGGAATTCTGTCGCGCCCCTCGCGGGCGCGTGGATTGAAACTGTCTGTGTCAAACTGGCGAGGAGATAGGAGGCAGTCGCGCCCCTCGCGGGCGCGTGGATTGAAACCGATATTGTTGAGCAGGGGCTTGTCTGGTTCCTTGTCGCGCCCCTCGCGGGCGCGTGGATTGAAACTTGAAAGGGCTGGGAGGATTTACGGCTAATCACTGTCGCGCCCCTCGCGGGCGCGTGGATTGAAACAGATATATAAAGTCCGATTTTCTCCTTGTCTGTTTGTCGCGCCCCTCGCGGGCGCGTGGATTGAAACCTTGAGTGTACGGGGTATTGCCCCGGGGGGAATGGTCGCGCCCCTCGCGGGCGCGTGGATTGAAACCAAAAATCTGTGGGCGGTATAAACGATACCGCGCGTCGCGCCCCTCGCGGGCGCGTGGATTGAAACTACGAAGACAAGGTTATTAAGGCCGCGTTAAAGCGTCGCGCCCCTCGCGGGCGCGTGGATTGAAACAAAGGAACCGGCTGTACTACATCGGCGCTCACCCAGTCGCGCCCCTCGCGGGCGCGTGGATTGAAACCCTGCAACTGTTGGAGATATTGCCGCAGATCCACGTCGCGCCCCTCGCGGGCGCGTGGATTGAAACTCGATGATGTGCTATGACCAGTTATCGCATAATGTCGCGCCCCTCGCGGGCGCGTGGATTGAAACCATCTAATGGAGCATTAGAGCCATAGGTGAGCGTGTCGCGCCCCTCGCGGGCGCGTGGATTGAAACGTTTCCTCTGCGACCGTTAAGCATTCCAGAGATTGTCGCGCCCCTCGCGGGCGCGTGGATTGAAACCACCTGAGTCACCTACAAGCCCACGCGATAAACGGGTCGCGCCCCTCGCGGGCGCGTGGATTGAAACGAGCAAGGGCTTGATTCGGCAAGCAAGAAGGCCGGGTCGCGCCCCTCGCGGGCGCGTGGATTGAAACCGCAAAGTCTGGGAAAACACGTATGCCATCGGAAGTCGCGCCCCTCGCGGGCGCGTGGATTGAAACACGATAAAACTCTTATTCTTCCCCGAATTGATCGGGTCGCGCCCCTCGCGGGCGCGTGGATTGAAACGCGTTTTTGCCCTGTCGCGTTCCCGCGTGTAGCCTGTCGCGCCCCTCGCGGGCGCGTGGATTGAAACGGTTTTTGCCGATTATGAGCATGTCTACACCCTGGTCGCGCCCCTCGCGGGCGCGTGGATTGAAACGTACCGCTCGCCGGTTGTGTTGATAAAAACCGTGGTCGCGCCCCTCGCGGGCGCGTGGATTGAAACGTTAAAATGCTCATGTGCTCCATTGCTCAGCCTCGTCGCGCCCCTCGCGGGCGCGTGGATTGAAACCTGACCACGTCCACGAGAAACTTAAAGAGTACAAGTCGCGCCCCTCGCGGGCGCGTGGATTGAAACTTATCTAAGTCTGACCAGTAGACAGGCTTCCGGGGTCGCGCCCCTCGCGGGCGCGTGGATTGAAACACGTTCTGCTGTATGCGCCGAATGCCGGGAATCTTGTCGCGCCCCTCGCGGGCGCGTGGATTGAAACTTCTTTAACATGTAGCTTGCTTCGCCTGGTGAAGTCGCGCCCCTCGCGGGCGCGTGGATTGAAACAGTGATAAATCTCGGGTTCGTATGCGGGATACTCGTCGCGCCCCTCGCGGGCGCGTGGATTGAAACCTGAATACAGCAATGTTCAGGATTTGTCCTTTTGTCGCGCCCCTCGCGGGCGCGTGGATTGAAACTTCTATCGACTCCCCGCAGGCGTGAGGCTTTCCTTGTCGCGCCCCTCGCGGGCGCGTGGATTGAAACACCGCGGCTAATGCCTACGCGGTTGTGATCTGGGGTCGCGCCCCTCGCGGGCGCGTGGATTGAAACAACCAGCTCACCTGTTGCAATATCCGCAACGGCTGGTCGCGACCCTCGCGGGCGCGTGGATTGAAACATGAATCCCTCGTCATAGAGGTACTTCACCTCCTGGTCGCGCCCCTCGCGGGCGCGTGGATTGAAACAACTCCCGGGCGGCTGCAACCCCCTTCTGAGGCGGGTCGCGCCCCTCGCGGGCGCGTGGATTGAAACTTTAAACTCCGGTTGTAGAATTTCCTTGTCGTAGGTCGCGCCCCTCGCGGGCGCGTGGATTGAAACACGGGTGGGTTTGTTAGATTGTACGGGTTACTTTTATAAGCTGTTGCAGGAATTATGACTAATTAGATGTCTGCAGGCTGTACTGTTTCCATCAGGGATCCGGTTTGTTCTTGCCAGATGCCTTATACTCAGTCATCTATAATCTATTGCATTTATCGCCTCCCACGCCACATTTTTAATAATGCCAATCCGCTCTTCTCACCACTAAGTCTTTCTGTCCTTAATGCCAGTACCAGCAACAGAGCAAGTATTCCCAGCACAAGCCTGAAAAAGACCCGGTAGACATCAAGGCCCTCCACACCGACGGCCCGAATCAGGCTTAAGGCGGTTCCTCCCCCCAGGGCACTGGCTATACCTGCCACCAGTCCGCCGGTCATGCGGGCAAAGAGTGAAAGCCCAACCCGGTCGGTCGGCTGAACGGCCTGCAGAAAATAGTGGTTCGTTGCAATAATAAGTCCTGTCTTGCAGTACCCCTGCAGAAGAAAAATCAGGGCTGTGACGACGGTGAAGAACTCTTGTGGAGCAAATGACCAGAACACAGCGCTGATAAAGAATCCACAGATGTAGAGTATTAAAAGAGGCCGGGGTCCAATGGTATCGGCTACCCTGCCGTTGGTGTAGGAGGAGAGAATCCCCCCCGCCAGGATAAAAAGAGAGAACACAAGAGCATGATAATCGGATATGTGGTATCCGTTCTTTATGGTCACGATGGAAAAGGGAATAACCAGCACAAAGGAAGAGATCCCCGCAGCCCAGCCTCCAAGAAGGCGCCGGTACTTTGCATTTCTTCTGATCAGTCTGAGGGTATCCCGTATGGGCATTGTCGCCGATTCACTGGGGGTTGAGGACTCGGGGATTTTAAGAAGCTGACGGCTCGCGTAAAAACCCACAAGACAGCCCAGAGCTATAACGGCCTGATATACCCATACCTTGTCAAAAAAACGCAGAATCACAACAACGACGGAAACTGAAAAGAAGTAGGCTGTCTGGGAGCGCACCCAGTTTCCGGACAAGAAACTGCCCCGTTCCTCGTACACGGTGACCTCCCCGGTCAGGGGGGTATTGGCCACAATACCGATGCTGCGGAACATGGAGAACCCGAAGGCGCCGAGCAAGACTGTGACGGTAACAAGGGTTTGGGAAAAACCAAGGGCAATAAAGGGTGCCGCAATCAGGACAGACCCGAAGATATAACGCAGAAGCCAGGCGTACCCCCAGGTCCGGGCAAGGCCGAAACGGGGGATAAGCAGTTTGCCAGCCAGTAAAAAGGGCATGGTCAGATGCATAAACGAGGCCAGCACGGCCAGCTGAGGATCGGACAATCCGTTTCGGATCCCGTAGAGGATCAGAAGATCATTCATCAGAAAGGCGATGGAAATACCGTTCAGCATGACAAAACGCCGGAGGTATCGCTTGCCGGTTTCCCGGTCTTCGCTACCGAGTTCAGAGGGAAAAGCTGATGAAGCCATAGGAGTATATTACCTGTAACACGAGGGTATGAAAACCTTAGGGGAAACGCGGCTGTTCGAACCGGATGTTTTTCGGTATGAAATATTCCCTATTTTCTTGACTATTTTAGTAGTATTTATATATAATTTAATTACTATGAATAATCCTCACTATTACAGCCGACGTACTCAATCGCTGATGGTAAATGAGAGAGTTATCAGGGGTATTGCCGTTCAGGTTTTCGGTCTCTCCCTTATGGCTCTGATCCTTACCACGCGACAAAGTACTCCGGCCGCACTGGGGCTTCTGTGTTTTCTTCTTGCGGATTTCACCTTCAGGGCGGCAGGATGGGGTACGCTGAGCCTGACCGCTGCGGTTTCCAGACTCCTGGGGGGAAGACTGTTTCGCTTTGCGCCGCGGCTGATACGGGCAAAACCGAAGCGTTTTGCCGCAGGAATCGGGGCCTTCATGTCTCTCGCCGCGGGTCTTCTGGTGGTCCTTCGGATTCACCAGGCTGCCGTCCTGCTGCTTGCAGTACTTGCACTCTTCTCATTTCTGGAAGGGACTTTCCGCTTCTGCGCCGGCTGCCGGATATTCGCCCTGCTGATCCGCCTGGGACTGGCGAAGGAAGATCTGTGCACCGACTGTGTGCTGCCCGGCGGTGACGGCATATAATACCCTCCCCCAAAAAAGAACTACTCCTCCATGGCCTTTTTCCCGACACATGCATTACCCACCATGAAAGGGGAGTTATTCTTTCAGCCGCCTGTCTCTATAAATCCGTGAGGGTTCTGTCCGCTGCTGCCTCTGTTACCGCTAATCCTTTTTGAAAATTCTGCATTTTGAATATCCTTCGTTTTATCCGCCGGAGATCTGTAAAGGCTGTGGTCAATGAATTAAAATATAAAATATGCTATAGTGCGGAACGTCAGAATACTTCGAACAGCAGGAGACAGATCAGGTATGGCAAAATCAACAGTCTATTTTACGAATATGCATGTAACATCCAGGGAGAATCAGCAGCAGAAGCTCGAACGGCTGATTAAAACCGCCGGAATTGAACAGATCGATTTCAAAAGGAAATACGCGGCCATAAAAATCCACTTCGGAGAGCTGGGAAACCTTGCGTTTCTTCGCCCTAATTATTCCAGGACAGTTGCGGATGTCATAAAGAGCCTGGGGGGCAGGCCCTTTCTGACCGACTGCAACACCCTCTACGTGGGGGGAAGAAAGAACGCCCTGGACCACCTGGAGACCGCCTACATCAACGGCTACTCACCCTTTTCAACGGGCTGTCATATCCTGATTGCCGACGGCCTCAAGGGAACCGATGAGGCCCTGGTGCCGGTGGAAGGAGGTAGGTACGTCAAGGAGGCCAAGATTGGACGGGCGGTAATGGATGCGGACATTATAATCTCCCTGAACCATTTCAAGGGTCATGAGCTTACCGGGTTCGGAGGGGCCATAAAGAACATCGGGATGGGCTGCGGGTCCCGGGCCGGCAAGATGGAGATGCACTCCAGCGGTAAACCCCACGTAAACGCCGGCAAATGCATAGCCTGCGGGGCCTGCGTGCGCAACTGCGCTCACTCTGCAATTACCATTACCAACGGGACCGCCCTGATCAATCACAGCAGGTGCGTCGGTTGCGGTCGCTGTATCGGGGTATGCCCCACCGACGCGGTACGGCCGGCCTCGGACGAGTCCAACGATATCCTGAACAGAAAGATGGCGGAGTACACCTGGGCGGTGCTCAACGGAAAACCCCATTTCCACATAAGCCTGGTTATCGATGTATCCCCCTACTGCGACTGCCACTCTGAAAACGATATTCCCATCGTACCGGATGTGGGAATGTTCGCCTCCTTTGATCCGGTGGCCCTGGATGTGGCCTGCGCCGACGCTGTAAACCGGCAGCCCGTCCATGCGGGAAGCCTGCTGGAAAAACACGGGTCCCGGCACAACGATCACTTTACCGACACCAGCCCGGAGACCGACTGGCGCTCCGCCGTAGAACATGCGGTCAACATGGGAATCGGCAGCCGGGAATACGAGCTGATCAGCATATAAACGGAGAACGGGAGTCCTGTCTGATTCAGGAATACTCTGCTATGAATTCCAGGATTGTCCTTCGTATCTGGTCCCGTATGCGCCTGGTTTCCGCCAGGCGTTCTTCTTCGCTGCCGCCCAGGGATGAGGGATCATCGAAGGGCCAGTGAAGGCGGATCCCTTTTCCGGGGAATATGGGACAGCGTTCCTGGGCCTCTTTACTGCATACGGCAACCACGATGTCGAAGGACCGGCGATCCCGGGCATAGTCGAATACACTGTTGGTGGAGTTGCCTGAGATATCGTACCCCAGCTCCGCCATCGCCCTGACCACCAGGGGATTCAGTTTGCCCGGTTCAAGACCGGCACTCAGAGCCTTGAACCTTCCTTTACCAAGATCATTCAAAAAGGTTTCCGCCATCTGGCTGCGTGCACTGTTGTGCACACAGATGAACAACACATTTACAGGTTTATTGTCCATTCTGCTTTCTCCATACTCCATAGTATACAATATGCATGCTCAGGCCTGGGCCGGAAATGCGCTCCGGGTGGAAACGGCTATCCTTACCAGGGCCAGCATGACCGGCACCTCCACCAGAACGCCCACAACCGTTGCCAGGGCAGCGCCTGACTGGAGGCCGAAAAGACTGACTGCCACCGCCACGGAAAGCTCGAAGAAGTTACTCGCTCCGATCATTGCCCCGGGAGCAGCAATGGAATGGGGAAGCTTCCAGAGCTTGGCCCAGCCGTAGGCAATGCCGAAGATAAGAAAGGTCTGTACCACCAGGGGGACCGCAATCAGCACGATATGAAGGGGGTTATTCAGGATTATCTCCCCCTGAAAAGAGAAGAGGATTATCAGTGTCAGCAGCAGTCCGCCGATTGTGGTGTTGTCGAATTTCTTCAGAAAGACATTCTCGAAATAATCCAGTCCCCGGTGTGCTGTAATTAGCCTCCGGGAAATGTATCCCCCCGCAAGGGGTACTACAACAAAGAGGAGCACCGACAGGAGAAGCGTATCGTAGGGCACCTGGATATTGCTGACTCCCAGGAGAAAAGCAACAATCGGCGTAAAAGCGGCCAGTATGATCAGGTCATTCACCGCCACCTGCACCACTGTATAGGCAGGATCCCCGTCGGAAAGGTAACTCCACACAAATACCATGGCGGTACAGGGGGCAGCTCCGAGCAGAACAGCTCCCGCGATGTACTCCGTTGCAAGATTATCGCTGATAAGGGGCCTGAACAGAATCTTCAGGAAAAAAAAGGCGATAAGATACATGGTAAAGGGCTTTATGAGCCAGTTGGTTACGGTGGTAACCGTCAGCCCCTTCGGCTTTTTAGTGGCCTTCACGATACTGGTAAAATCGATCTTCAGCATCATGGGATATATCATGAGCCATATGAGAACCGCTACCGGAATAGAGACCCGGGCGTACTCGAGGGTGGACAGGAACTCCGGCACTGCCGGCAGGAACCTTCCGATCAGTGTTCCGATCACAATACAGAGCGCAACCCACAGGGTGAGATATTTTTCGAAAAAGCTTATCCGTTTTTTTTCCGCCGTCGACATACATATGCCTCCTTTCAAAATCTCAGTTCAGGGTTCCGAAAAGAATTCCCGCAGCGGTAGAGAGAAGAACCACCAGCATCACATAGGTGGCGGTCTTCTTCCAGCCAAGTTCGCCGTGAATTACCAGCATGTTGGGCAGGGAAAGACTGGGACCGGCCAGGAGCAGCGCCAGGGCGGGCCCCTTCCCCATTCCGCTTCCCATCAATCCCTGCACAATAGGGACCTCCGTCAGGGTGGCGAAATACATGAAGGCCCCGGCGATGGAGGCGAAAAAATTGGCCCAGACTGAATTTCCCCCCACGAGTCCAGCTATCCATTCCCCAGGGATCAGGGCCTGGTGACCGGGACGTCCAAGGAGAAAACCTGCTATAAGTACTCCGCCGAAAAGGTAGGGAAGAATCTGGAGGCTGAAATCCCTGGTAGTTACAGTCCATTCGATCAGATCATCCCGGCTGAACCATCGGACCAGGCTGTAGATCAGGACAGCGGCAAAGACTGCGGTAATCCAGTACCTGCCGGTATAGACGGCGTCCCACAACACCGACGTTCCCCGGGAAGGAGCCCAGTTCACAAAAACGAGGATTCCCACCATGGAGGCCATGTAGACGACGGTTTGACCAAGGCTCCGACCTTTTTCATCCTCCCCTGCATAGGAGAACATGCGCTCGTCGGCGAGGCGTGCCTCATCCTCCCTTCGGTAGATTACCTGCATCAGGTATCCGATTACAAAGGCAAACAGCACCGCACCCATCATGCGGGCGAGGCCCAGCTCCCAGCCGAATACCTTGTAGGAGAGAACGATGGCCAGAATATTTATTGCCGGTCCGGAGTACAGGAACGAAACAGCAGGCCCCAGGCCTGCACCTTTTTTGTAAATCCCTTTGAACAGAGGGAGGACCGTGCATGAGCAGACCGCCAGTATCGAACCCGAAACCGAGGCAACCGAATAGGCCAGCAGCTTCGGTGCGGAGGGCCCGAGATAGCGGATTACCGCCTGCTGGTTCAGAAAGACCGTAATTGCTCCGGCAATGAACATGGCCGGAACAACGCACAGAAGCACGTGCTGCCGGGCGTATTCCGAAAGCATCAAGAATGCCTCCTGAATCGCGACGATTACCCGGGGAGCATCAAAGGGAACGAAGTATGCACAAAGGAATACTCCGAGGGTAATCAGGAGTAGCCGATTCGGCGACAACGCTTTCTTTGCCATGGCGGAGGTTATTCAGCTTCCTGCAGCATGGGGATGATCTGATCCTTTTTCAGGACCTTGCCGGAACTCACGACCTTCCCGTCTATTGCCAGGGCGGGAGTCATCATTACCCCCATCTCCATTATTGTATCGATGTCGGTGACCTTGACGATCTCTGCATCGATATTCGCATCCGCAAGCGCCAGACGCGCCTGTTCTTCAAGCATTCTGCATTTCGGGCAGCCGGCGCCCAGGACCTGAATGATCATTATTGCCTCCTGTAAAATCAATCTGATAGCACACTTGGCAATATAGCCAAATACACAAGAACTTGCAAGTCCCGACCAGGTTATTTGGTCATCTTGCCAAGAACATTACAGGAAGGTATACTGTCATCATGTATTGTACAAATCCGGAAGAGGCCGGCGGGCAGCCGAACATGCAGCGGATATCAGAACTCGCCGGGGTATTAAAGGCCCTGGGGCATCCGTCGAGATTGCTGATCGTTGAAGCCCTGGGAAGAGAACCCCATTGTGTCTGCGAGCTCACAGCCATGATAGGCGCCGATACCTCCACCGTATCCAAGCACCTGTCCCTGTTGAAGAATGCCGGGGTTGTCCGGGATGAAAAACGGGGAAACCAGGTATTCTATTCCCTTACCTGCCGGTGCGTGATTGAAGCGGTAAGCCATCTTCTTCCACTCATGGAGCAGAAGCTCCAGCATTACAGCGAGGTAATGGAAACATCCCGTACCTGAAGCACTATACTCCGCCGAACCAGATCAGAACCGCAAGCAGAAGGAAGAGCAGTCCCATGGCAGTCTTACCTGCGGGAATATGCCTGCTGAACCAGTCCCTGATAAACTGCTGCTCCACCCCCGCAAGGGCAAGGACGAGAATCCCGGTAAGGGGCAGAATAAAAGCCAGGTTATATACAAAAAGCCAGAATATCTGTATACCCGCCCCTTTCCCTGCCCCGGATTGAAGCATGTACGCGATGGTGGGAAGGTAGATCTGTCCCGTGCAGGCGAGCTCAAGCAGGGCGACAATAAATCCGGAAACAACAAATGCGATAAGCAGCGGGACAACCGGAGTGCCCTTTCCCGAAGGGTTCCTTCGAATCACCCCATGGATTCGCCTCTTCAGTCCTTTCGGCAATTGAAGGAGCATGGTACCGGCCTGCCCACTGCCTGCCCGGAGAGCATCCTTGAAGGAAAGCAGCGCCAGCAGCAGGGCCATACCAGCAAACAGATACCGAACTGCCAGACGCAAAAGATCCATGGCAGAGGCGCTGCGTAGAAAAGCCAGCAGCCCGAAGCCGATCCCCAGGTAGGCAATAAAAACGCCCGAGATAAAAGCGCCGCCGGATAAGAGAATACGCCGACGTCCGCCTCCCCTTAAGGTAATCCAGGAAATAAAAAAGAGCATCGTCACAAAAGCGCAGGGATTAACACCATCGATGAGGCCGGCGAGAAACACAGGCACCACAGCAAGGCTTACCGGAGAGCTCTTATTCGCCGTCCCTTTTTCCGGGACCCGGGGGCGGTATTCCCCATGCTCTGCAAAATGGATTAATTCTTCCGGAAGGTTCTCTTCCACGGCACTGTTTCCCTGGTAGACGTTATTGCCGATAACGAGAACCGGGAAAACAGTAAATTCATAGCCCCGCCGGGAAAGCTCCTGTTCGCAGCGTTCATATCCTGACCGGGACAGAATATCGTAGTAGTTGGCCGAGGCCCTGATGCCGGCCTCCTCCTCCGCCTGGGGAAGTACCTTTTCTGCAAACAGATCACAGTGGGTACAGCCGATTTCGCCGTAGTAATCAAAGACGACGGGACTCCCCTCTTCACCCAGAAGGGTGGAGCCGGAGCAGTGGAGAATAATGAGCAATGCAGTAAACAAGAATGATCTTTCCATGTCCTTAGGGAAACTATCACATTCCACGACTGCTGTCACTGAAATTTAGAGGATGCAGATCAGCGGATCAATGGTATACTGACTCAACTAAGCTTCGCTTCACAGAATGAAAAAGGAGTATCTCCACATGAACAACTATCCTCCTGTCGATACCGATCTTCTTTCAGCACAGCCTGAAATCCCTGGTTTCGAATGGTTTAATCCTCCGGCGGAATGGGTGATCGAAAAAGGATCGATGATTATTACCTCTGAACCGGAAACCGATTTTTTCCGTTCCCCCCGGGGAGTCCAGCCGAAGGACAATGCCCACTTCCTGTTTTATCCGGTTTCTGGTGACTTCTCCGTTAAAACGCACCTGAAGGCTGATCTCAAGGCATTCGGTGATGCCGGCGGGCTGACCATTCGTCTGTCAGCGGAAAGATGGGCAAAACTCTGCATAGAGAGAAGCCCCGCGGGAGAAATCAACATTGTCAGCGTCGTGACCGACGGCTACTCGGATGATGCCAACAACGAGCTGCTCACCCAGCCGGAAGCCTTTTTACGGATCACCCGGCGGGGGGGCCTGGTGGGATTTCATTACAGTCTGGATGGAAAGATCTGGCGTTTTGCACGAAACTTCCGTTTTCCTGTTCCCGACGGAGAGGCTCTTCTTACAGGAATTCATGTTCAGTCTCCCTACAGCGATGGCTGCAGTGCGGGATTCAGAGAATTAGTCTTTTCCAAGGATACCGTTGAAAATTTCAAATCGGGAGAATAAGCAGGCATATCGTTTTTTATGAAAAAGGTTAATGAGGAAATAAAAAGACAGATTCTTGGCCTGCTGGCGGTGGTACTTTTTGTAGGTACAATATGGGGAATAGTAAACAGCTGGTACTTCGCCCTGGCCAGAGAGTACACCCGTAACCATTTTGTTGAACTCGCCCTTCCCTACCGGGAATCCTTCATCGGGGCAATAAAGGAGCGCTTTGCCCTGGTTGAAGGGCTGGCCTCCTTTGCGAGTGCGGTCCCCGAAGAGACCGTATCCACCGCGTTCAATGATTTCGCCGCAGGTATCTTTGATGAAAAAAAAGGGATACGCAACATATCCATAGCCCCGGGGGGAATCCAGAAGTATGTGTATCCCCTGCGAACGAACGAGATTGTTTCCGGTCATAATCTATTGAAGGATCCCAGACCGGAGGTTCAAAAGGATATAAAGCTCGCCATGGAAACCGGGGAGCTGATAATCAGCGGCCCTTACGAACTGCGTCAGGGCGGTCAGGGACTTATCGCCCGAAAAGCCTTGTTCAGAGACGACAGCTTTCAGGGCCTTGTAACCATCGTACTCGATATGCCACCCATTTATCGGGAAAGCGGAATACAAGATGCCCGGAAGATTTCTATAACCCTGCTGGATGCACAGCAGCGCCTGTTTTTCGGTCCTGAACCGGGAGAAAATCCCATAAACCTGAAAATGCAGATAACAGATGAAGTCTGGCAGATGCTGGTGATGCCTAAAAACAGCTGGCAGATCGAGTACTTCCGCGTAATGCAGCCCTTTTTCTTCATGACCATAATAATTGCGCTGTTTTCCGGCGGCGGCCTTTTTCTCCTGGCCCGGAAGATGTTCTCCCTTTCCCGAAAAGCCCGACTGGAACAACTGCGCTACAAAAACCTTTTTAACAGCATCAGTGATGCTATTTTTGTCACCGACGAACAAAGACGCATCATTGATGCCAACCAGCCTGCCCTGCAGAGCATGTTCGGGTATGACCTGGACGAGATTGCCGGAAAGGATACATCCCTGATTTATGCATCCCGAAGTGACTTTGATAAGATCGGGAATCTGCTTTCAGAAAAATCCACAGACAGAACCGGCACCCTCCTGGAGGTAGCTCTTAAACGGAAGGACGGTTCAGTTTTTCCGGCGGAAATAAGCATTCCCAGGTATCTGGATAACCGGGGAAAAACCATCGGTAAAATCGGAATAATCCGGGACATAACGGACAGAAAATTAGCCCGCGAAGCCCTGCACCGTGAAATCGAAGAAAAGAAAACACTCCTGAGGGAGATTCATCACCGGGTAAAAAATAACCTGAACATCGTGGCCAGTCTGCTGAATCTGCAAAAGAACGAGTTCCAGACCGAGGTATCGGCCCGTCAGTCCTTTGACGATATGGCAAAACGTATCCACTCCATGGCCATGATACATGATTCCCTCTACAACAGCGGAAGCCTTTCCAGTGTTACCATGTCAACGTATATACGGAAACTTATCAGCGAACTGAATGCCTCCCTGGGAAGACCTCCGCTGATAAGGATTGATGCCGACCTCGAGGACATCCAGCTGAATATAACCAGCGCTGTTCCCTGCGGAATTCTCATCAACGAACTGATTACCAACGCCATCAAGCATGCGTTCCGGGACCGTTCAGAAGGCAGAATCCATGTGTCCCTTGGGAAAAAAACTGGAACGCATACCATTGTGCTGACAGTCAAGGATAACGGCAGCGGCCTGAATCCCGATTTCTCACTGGAATCATCTGCATCCCTTGGCATGCGACTGATACAGCTTTTGACATCCCAGCTGGACGGTACCTTGAGCTACAACAGTAACCAGGGCGCGACCTTCAGCGTGGAGTTCGAGGAGTGATAGAGTTGATACTTAGCCATACATAATTAATATACAGATTATTCTTCTGTTGTAAATATATAGCTCGAACTATAAACCGTACCCCCACGTGAATGGGTAACATAACGCCATGTATAGGTTACACCAGGCTGAAGTTTCTGTGAAAGAGGGACAATAAAATAATTAACATCCAGACCTGGAGCAACTGTTGTCCAAACATGACCGTTCAATATCTGCAGATCGTAGGTGGCAAGAAATGTGCCCGGCCATTGTATCGTCGGGGTCAGGGAAACCCCCTTCTCCTTATTGAATGGATATACAGGTGAAACATAGATTATCCTGCTCCCTGCAGGCGACCAGTTGTATCGGGCATCCCGTTCCATGACAGACACTGTATTGCTTCCATACGCAAGACTCGATCCGGGTGTATAACTGGTTGCTGTGGTAGAACTGCTCCAATTCCCGCTGTTCAATCTGTATTGATAGACGCCAGCTCCGCCGTTACCCCCGGTAGACCAGCTCCACGTGGGTGTACGGTCCAAAGTAGGTGATGTTCCGGATACAGACGGGGCATTCGGAGGAATAGAATCGATGTAAATCGTATCGGAATCCTGGGAGAAATTGCCCGCCCGATCATACACTGTAACTGTTGCAGATTTATTCACATAATTTGCCGCACCAAAATAGGCATTTGTCGATACGGGTGAACTTGATATATGTGTAAACAAGCCTGCGATATCCGTAGTATCAACCTTAACAAAGAGCTCACTAAGAGAACTGCTCCCCGCGTCGGACACTGAATATGTAAGTGGTACAGCGGTTGATGTAGAATATGAGGCTCCTCCGGCCAGGGATACTCCTGATACGACAGGATCGAGACTGTCCAACTTAATGTTAACTGCTACAGGATTTCCTATAATATATGTGCCGCCTATCGTACATGAAACTCGAAACCACACAGTTTTATTACCTTCGCCTGTGGATAATTCAAAGGGAACTGTTGTTGCTGTTAAGGCGCTTAATGAACCATTTACTTTCGGATCCCCAAAGTTCTCGTTTTCACTGACCACATAGTCGATTGACGAACCAGCATCATTTACAGAAATACCGATATTCACAGTCCGTGAATCCGTATAGCCACTGAGACTGGCTGGATTCTGACTGATGACAGTAAATGATCCTGCCGGGAATTTGCCGGTAGTGAATCCCCATGAAACGCTCTCCTGTAAGGAGCTGTTATCAGTTCCACGCACCCCATTCACGGTTATAGTGTACGAGTGCTCACTCTGGAAGGGGGTTTCCGGTCGTATGGTCAGAACGTTTGTTACACTGTTAAAATCAGGATTATCAAAGGCGAGTCCGCTTGTCCCATCGCTGATATACACTGTGTCAGAACTTACTGACGTTAGAGCAACAGACCTGTCGAATTCTATTTCCAGAGGATCCTGCGGATTAATATTTTCAGCGCCTTTTCCCGGACTAAAACTTACCACCTCCAAAAACAGATCATTCGCGATCTTTACCTCAGTCTCGACCTCCGTGACAAAATCTATGGGTTCCGAGCAGGTTGTAACAAGGAGCAAGGCTGCAGAGAGCATAAAAATACCGATTAACCGTTTCATGTCTACTCCTCCTCGTCCCAGCTGCCCACTTCCCGCTTAAGCGCCTGGGAAGCCCGTCCGGTCCCCTCCTGCGCTGATCCAAGATAGGCAAACTCCGATGCCAGTCCCGGAGCAGTGCTCCGGAGTTTCTGCAGAGCCCTGTCGGTCTCATCGTAGCGTTCCAGTTCGTAACTCGCCCTGGCCACCCCCAGGAGGGCCTTACTGTTGTTTGGAGCCGTCCTGCTCGCCCGGTCGTAATACTCCAGGGCCCGGGACATCTCTCCCTGCAGGTAGTATATATTTCCCAGGTTGACCATGGCGGGGACATATTCACTGATCCTGAGTATGGCCCTGAACTGCTCCGCCGCTTTATCCAGCACACCGAAGCGGGCATAGAGAATCCCCAGCTTGTTCCTGGTCCAGACGGTATTTGTCGCCGAGGCGAGCTGTCCATTCAGTTCAATTACCCTGGGTTCGATCTGCCGGTTGATAAAGGTAATCAGGGCCTTCCGGTAGTTTTCCATCAGCCGATCCTCGTTGGGAAGCATGATGCCTGCTCCCCCTGCTGCGAAACCGACGGGTTCATAAAGCTTCCAGGCCTCCCGGACGGAATAGAAACCGGCTGTTCCGGCCTCACTGGTCTCCCGCCACTCCCTGGCGCCGATCTGCCAGGATTTCAGGAAGCCTTCACGCACAAGGGTTATTTCCACGGGAATCCAGGTATCATCTTCACGAAAGATCAGTTCCCGGGTGTCAATAAACAGCTTCTCCGCCTGCTCCGGGGCCATTCCAAGGGCAAAGGCCATGTAGATGTGACCGGGGGCGGTTATAAAAGCCGTCCTGATTCCCACTGACTCCAGCAGAGCTGCATACAGAATGGAGAGATCGTCGCAGTCTCCCGCCTTGTAGGCGATGGACTGGTTCGGAAACTGAAGATAATCAAGGGCTTCTTTGTTGGCAGAGAATTCGGCATAGGGAGTAGTCGGGTCCTGAACATATCCCATGCCGTATACTCCCAGGGCTTCGTAAACGCCAAGGGCGGTGCGAAAGTTTTCGTTGATGGCGGTGGATTTATCGGAACCCACAACGGCGGCGACGTTCTTGGCAAAACTCATGACCAGGGGGTCCCGGGCGGTAACGAAGGCCGCAGCCTTGCGGTCATCATCCCAGGTCATGGCGTTCCGGTTATTTACGATTACGGTAACCGGTACGGTGGTACTCATGGATGTTCCGATATAGTCGTACTCCAGCAGCAGTTCCCCCGCGACCTTGGTGCCTTCGGTCACCCGGAATATCTCCTCGGAAAACAGGGCATATACAGGAACCGTCTCCTGTGCACCGGCCGGAAAGGTCCTGTACTCGGCGCACAGCTTCGGCTGGTCCATAAACTGCCGGACATAAAAACTGACCTTAAGGCTGTTCAGGGGTAAGGAGTCCCGGTTTTCCAGGTGAAGTACACCGGCGGGGTTATTTTCGTAATAAGAATAAAAAAGCGGAAATATGGGTATAAGCTCCGGGACATAGTAGAGGTCTGCCCCCCTGGAGGCGCCCCCAAGCTGGTAACGGACCCCCAGACCAAAACTCAGCCCCTGAAGGGCAGACTCACCGCTTGTCATATAATCACGATACTCGGCATCCAGACCAATGCTCAAACCCGGATTTATACGGTAGGCGGCAAAGGCCCCTCCCCCCCAGAAAGGATCACGTACGGACCCAGCTTCTATAATTCCCATATAGATACCGCCGAAACCCCGAAGTCCCAGATTCAGACGGGCTATCGGCTGATACTGTAATCCGAGACTTGGCCCGATACTGAGAAAACTGGCGTTCTGATCGGAACCGTTTATCGGTACCACCGTTGCATCCAGCAGAAGTCCGGAAAGAAGATACGGCAGAGAAGACGGAGTATAGGTACCTTCGAGGCTGACGCCTCCGCCGGCGGTGTAAAAGGCGGTTCCATCATCCAGCTCGGGACCAAGGGGTACAGTAAGCATGGGCCGGGCGCTTATGTTTATATCTCCGGACTGGCAAAAAATAAAACCGGAACACAGGAGCAGCAAGGCGGGGAGCATTCCATACTTTTTCATAGCCGTCACCTACCAGGCATTATTTGCAGGCAAATGCCGAAGCTCAACAAAGCAGGCAGGACTAAGGTCTTTGTCTACCTACAAGTATAGCACTTTTTTGCGAATGTGCCAGAATACTGCTGCTGTTTCTCCCGGCTTTCTTCGTACGTACTGCTCTTCTTACACCTTGTTTTCTCCTGAGCTTTGAGGTATATTGCAGATCACAAATAAACAGTATGAGCAGATTACCTATTATTGATCAGGACTGGATTAAAGTACGCGCCACAAACCTCAAGTATTACGATAATATCGAGCTGTATTTCAAGAATCCCTTCGGCAAGATCGTCCTGTACAAACCTGCGGGTATGAATTTCACCGATGAGAGCCTTAAAAAGAAGCCTTTCCTGGGGGATCTGTATGTTAAACCTGAAGATAAAATCCGGGCGCTTCAGGAGGCCCAGAGGGGATTCAGCAATAATTTCTCCGGCAGTATAATCTCCCAGGGAACCAGGAAAGTAAAAGAAGAACTGATCAGTATAATCGACGAAACCCTGGCTGAACCCCGGGCCGGAAGTCTGGCGGTGGTACCGGAGGCCATGGAGGCCATAATTGACGGCTACTCCCGGCAGCCCAGCGTAATTAAAAACCTGGCAAAAATTTCCCACTCTGACTACTCAACGGCTATCCATTCCATCAATGTCATGGCTCTTGCAGTGGGATACTGCTTTTATACCTGCCGTTCCAGGGAAGAGACCTTAACCATCGGTCTTGCAGCCCTGCTCCACGACGTGGGAAAAACTGAAATTCCCCAGGAAATCCTGACTGCCCCCCGGAACCTGAGCAGTTCCGAGTTTCTTATCATGAAGAAACACCCGGAAATAGGGGCGGACATACTGGAAACCTACGCCTCGGACCTGCTCCAGACCCTCCCCGGAACCCTGGAACATCACGAAAAACTCGACGGCAGCGGGTACCCCCGGGGGACTACCGACATATCCGATATTGGACAGATCCTCAGTGTAATCGACTGTTACGAGGCAATCACGAATGACGAGCGCCCATACAGGAACTCAATGAAACCGATCAGCGCGCTGAAACTCCTGAAGGAAGAGACTGACCTGGGCAGATTCAACCGCCGGATCTTTGAAGATTTTGCCTACAGCCTTACGGATTTTTCATCCGTTTCGAATCACAAGACCTACCGATCAATTCTGGGAACCTGAGTATCAGGCTCTTTCCACCTTGCGTAATTACTGCTCCCCGTTGCATACTCGGGAACCATGAGCGTAAACATACGGGACCTTCTTAAAGAGTACGACCTCGAAATAGATGATCTGCGCTGGTATCTGAGCATACAGATGACAGAACGCCTGTTGACCTACCGTGAGGAACCCCTGCTGCTCACGGAACTGATCTGGCGGGGGACCCTGGGAGACGAACTCTACGATATGGAAGAACGTTACCTTCGGGAATCCCAGGAACAGATGGACCGTGGAGTTCTGGATGAGACCCGTGTGCGGGAGCAGCTCAACCAGGCCCTTAGGGCCCGGCGGCTGCGGCATCGATAAACTTCAATCAGTCCGGAATCCAGGATTCAAGCTCCTTTCGGATCTCCTCAAGCTGCGCGGCGACATCCTCTTCTGCTTCTTCCAGCGGAACCCCCGCAGCGGAGCGGCAGGAGGCATAAAACTTTATCTTCGGCTCGGTTCCCGATGGTCTGGCGGTTACAACTGCCCCGGTCTCCAGGAAGAACTGCAGAACATTTGAAGAAGGCAGATCGATGTTGTCGTCGCTGTCCCCTTCCTCCATGTAGTAGCTTGTTCCGTAGAGATAATCCTTGATCATGGTGACTTTGCGGGATCCGATTCTCTCCGGGGGCTCTTTTCTGAGCCGCTCCATCAGGTCACCCATTATCGTCAGTCCCTTCTGCCCCTTGAAATAGGCGGAGATGAGGCTCTCCCGGAAAAGACCGAAACGGCTGTAGATATCCTTCAGATGGTCCAGTACCGAGCGTCCCAGGGAGCGATTATAGAGGGCCATTTCCGCTGTTAAAAAGGCCGCCGATATGGCATCCTTGTCCCGGACTTCGGTTTCTATCAGGTATCCGTAGCTCTCTTCTCCACCGAAGATGTAATCCTCGTCGGTAAACTCGAATTTCTTTATCAGATCGGCGATGTACTTGAACCCGGTAAGCACGTCATAGGTCCCGGCTCCGTAGCTTTCCGCTATAAGGCGCTGAAGTTCCGTGGTGACAATGGTCTTGACCACCCGGGGCCGGGGGGGCATGGTCCCCGCTTCTTTATGGGAAAGAAGTATATAATCCTCCAGCAGACAGCCGAGCTGGTTTCCGTTTACAAGGACATACTCGCCCTGCTCGTCGGGGACGGCTATTCCCAGCCTGTCTGAATCGGGATCGGTTCCCATTACCAGGTCGGCCTTCTCCTTTTTCGCAAGAGCCAGGGCCATCTTCATGGCAGAGGCCTCCTCGGGGTTGGGAAACTCCACGGTGGGGAAGTTTCCGTCCGGCTCCCTCTGCTCAGGTACGCTTATCACCTGTATACCGGCCTCTGAAAAAATCCTCTCCACCATCATGGTTCCTGTACCGTGGAGGGGCGTATACACGACCTTGAGTTCCCGTCCCCGCTCCTTTACCAGATCCGGCCGGAAGCTGTAGGACTTTATAAGCTCCACAAAGGCGTCGTCGATTTCCCTGTCTATCGTTACCAGAAGACCGGCGTCCTCTGCCTGCTTCAATTCCATATCCGGAACGTCCCCTTCCACGGAACGCACCTCTTCGATAATACCCTTGTCATGGGGTTCTATGATCTGCCCGCCGTCGTCCCAGTAGACCTTATATCCGTTGTATTCCTTCGGGTTGTGGGAGGCTGTAATGACAATGCCCGAAGTACATCCCAGTTTCCGAACGGCGAAGGAGAGTTCCGGAGTCGGCCGAAGGGAACTGAACAGATAGGTCTTTATGCCGTTGGCGCAGAGGGTCCTGGCGGCTGTTTCGGCAAAATCCCTGCTGAACCTGCGGGAATCGTAGGCGATGGCCGCCGAGGGATTTTCCGAACCGGAGTTCTCCCGTATATAGTATGCAAGTCCCTGGGTTGCCCTGCGGACCATGAGAGGGTTCATGCGGTTGTAGCCGCCGCCGATTACCCCCCTCAGGCCGCCGGTACCGAAGGCGAGCTGAGTATAAAAGCGATCGGAGAGCTCATCCCAGTTTTCCGCCGCCAGAAGATTCTCCATCTCCTGCCGGAAATAGTCGTGTTTTTCCTGCTGTATATATTCCTTTGCCCTGGAGATCAGTTCATTTCTATCCATTTTTTCTTCTCCTTACTGAATTCGTAGCACGAAAGAGGATGGAGCGCAACAAGAACCGTTATCAAACAAAAAAAGATCCTTGCCAAGGGAGGGCTTCTCTCCTATGCTGAAAACGTGGTTTCATTAGTACCTGTAGCAAGCGGAAAAGGAGGGGTCGGGAAATCCCTGATCACCGCCAATCTCGGTTTGAGCCTCGCCCGGAAAGGAAAAACCGTTATCATGGTTGATCTGGACCTGGGGGGATCGAACCTTCACTCTTTTATCGGCGTTAAAAACAAGCACACCGGCATAGGCGGATACATCTACAAACAGGCGGAGAACCTGGAGGAGTGTATTCTTCCAACGGAGTATCCCAAACTCTTCCTGATTCCCGGAGACTCCCTTCTTCCGGGCACAGCCAACCTTCCCTTCTTTACCAAGCAGAAGATCATCAGGGAACTGCAGAACTCGGTAGCGGATATCGTTCTTCTGGATCTGGGTGCCGGGAGTTCCTACAACACGGTGGATTTTTTCCTTTCCGCCTGGTCCGGACTGATCGTCACCACCGGAGAACCGACATCCATTCTGAATGCCTACTCCTTTCTGAAAACAGCTGTCTTCAGGCTGATGCTGCGGAGTTTCCCTGCGAAATCGAGCGAACGCGCCATGGTGCAGGATTTTGTGGGTACAAAGATTGAAGGCGGCGAAGGTTCGCTCTACGACCTGCTCGATGCGCTGTACGCGGTAAACCCCGAATCCGGCCTCAACCTCAAGGAAAACCTCAGGAAACTTGTACCGCGGGTCGTGGTAAACATGGGCAGATCGGAAATGGACCTGCAGATCGGGAAAAAACTCAGGGACATAAGCCGCAAAAACATCGGGATTGAAATGGAGTATCTCTCGTTTCTGCCCTACGATGAGTCGGCACGAAACGCCCTTATCCGGAGGTCGCCTCTTATCGAGCTGTCTCCGGGGTCGGAGTTCAGCCGCAAGCTCGACATTCTGGCCTCGAACCTGATCTCCCGGCTGAAAGGGGAAGGTCCGGAGCTTCACGACGGGGATGTTGAAGAATTGTAGAAAGAGTGCTTTCCGGTGATCAGGGATAGGTTTTACGGAAACCTTCTACCCTGGCGGAAGCGGCCTCGGAAAGCGGAGAGATTCGTCCTTCCTTCAGGTAATGATAGCCAAGACCGGCGATCATGGCACCGTTGTCGGTACAGAGTTCCAGGGGGGGAAACAGCACCTCCAGCCCCCTGACATCCGCCAGGCTTGAACGCAGGTAGCTGTTGGCTGCAACGCCGCCTCCGACTACCACACGATCAAGAGCCGTATCCTCAACCGCCCGTAAAAGCCGTTTTACCAGAATATCGATCGCCCTCTTCTGGAAAGAGGCAGCGATATTCTCCAGGGACTTTTCGGAAACCCCGTCCCAGAACTGGTCGATCTGGTTGATAACCGCATTTTTAAGGCCGGAATAGCTGACATCGTAGCGGTGATCGCCTTTGTGCAGGTTGGGTCCGGGAAAAGCGAAGGCCTGGGGATTACCCGTCTGCGCCAGGCGATCGATGGCAACCCCTCCGGGGTATCCCATGTCGTAGTATTTTGCCACCTTGTCAAAAGCCTCGCCGCAGGCGTCATCGATGGTAGTTCCCATTACCCGAATGTCATCCACCCCGTCGACCCTGCAGATCATGGTGTGCCCGCCGGAGACCAGGAGCCCCAGAAAGGGATAGGATATTTCCCTCTCGAGCTGAGGGGCGTAGAGATGGGCCTTTACGTGGTTTACCGTGGTATAGGGAATCCCGAGGGCCAGGGCCAGTCCCTTGGCGAAGGAGAGCCCCACAAGAAGGGAGCCCACCAGGCCGGGTCGGCTGGTGACGGCGATGCCGTCGAGATCTTCCAGGGCGAGCTCTCCGCGGTGCAGGGTCTCGGTAAAGGTGTCCCGGATCCACTCGGTATGAGTCCGGGAGGCGATCTCCGGGACCACCCCCATAAAGGGACGGTGAATGTCTATCTGGGTTGCGACGATGCTGCTGAGGATGTGCCTTCCGTTTTCAACAACAGCGATACTGCACTCGTCACAGGAGGTCTCTATACCAAGAACCTTCATTCCTCCAGATCCAGCCTTCCCAGGTAGATCATCGATCCAATATCGTCAAAGCTGAACCCCTTCTCGGTGAACTCCGGATAGAGATCAAGAAGCAGCTCAGCCAGGTGCTCATCCCACACATGCCCGATCATAACGGCCCTTCCGCTGGTCTCAGCCAGGGAAAAGCCCGACCGCAGGGCCCGTTCAATATAATCCCGTTCTCGTTCGTTGTCTAAAAACATGCTGTTCCTTTCTGCATACGGCAAAGAAATCTCCGCTGCGATCCTTCCTGCGACGCTTTCTCCGGTGGTTACGGAATCGAGAAAAAACATATTTCGTTCCTTCAGATACTCCAGAACCATCCTCATGGTTTCTCCGTCCGCCGTGGCCTTTGATCCCATATGGTTATTGATACCCGGGGCTCCACCCAGGGTTGCAAGATTTGTGTCGAGCAGGGTGTAGATTTCCTCTTTGCTCATGCCGGTAAAGATTGCCCCCTCCCCTGGATCGGCATCGCCCACAGGTTCCATGGGCTGATGCATAATATAATACTTTTTTGCCTTTTGGATAAGCTCCACTGACTCTCTGGTATAGCGGCGCCGGGGCATCACGGCAAAGGTTACAGGTATGGGAAGGGAGAGGAAGGGTTCCAGTTCTTCAAGACTGTTGCCCACATCGTCGATGACGATAAAAACTTCAGGTGCCACGGGAAGGACGGCAGATGCCTTTCCTTCCGGTTTTGAAGGAACAATCACAGGGGGTTCCACCGGTCTTTCAGGCTCTGAAACAGGCAGTACCGCCCTGTCGGTTTCCGTTCTTTCCATCCAGCCCCGGACAAGGGCGATGGATATTCCAAGCATAAGCGCTGTCGTACCGAGAAGCAGGTAACTAAAATATAATTTTGATTTTCCCCGGGTACCGGTGGAGCCGGATTTTCTCATTCCCACCAATGGTACGAATATTATTCCCGAGGGTCAATCAATCCTACTGATATACATACTCCCGAAGTTCGTCGGCATGTTCCCGGAGCTTTCTGATGGCCCGCATCTCGATCTGGCGGACTGTTTCCGGAGAGATTCCCATACGCTCACCGATGGACTTGAGGGTATACTTCTTACCGCCGTAGAAAGAAAAGCGGTACAGCAGGATCTGTCGTTCCTTTTCCATCAGGTGTTCAAGAAAGCGCATGGTATCTTCGTGCATGCTTTTTTTTATGAGTTCGCTGTCCGGATCGTAGGTATAGTCCTCGCACATGTCCATCAGGGTTCCGGATTCGAAATTCTCATCGCTGTCCAGGGAGGCAATGGCACTGGAAGCATTCAGCAGCGATCCGACCTCTTCGGCCGCCATTCCCAGCTCCCGGGCCACCTGGTCGACGGTCGGTTTCTGCTGCAGGCGCTGGGTAAGGGTATAATAGGTTTTCTGAATCTTCTTCAGGGCTTCTTCCTTGCGGTGGGGCAGACGAATGACCCGCCGTTTATTCGACAGAGCCCGGACTATGGACTGCTTGATCCACCAGGCAGCATAGGTGCTGAAGCGAACGTTCCTTCTGTAGTCATATTTACTTGCGGCCTTTATAAGGCCCAGATTACCTTCCTGTACAATGTCGAGAAAGCTTACATCCGTCGAGGCGTAGGCCTTGGCGATTTTAACAACAAGTCGTAAATTGGCCTTAATCAGTTTTTCCCGGGCAAGCTCGTCACCCTGCATAATGCGGCGTGATAAATCCAGTTCTTCCTCAAAACTCAAGAGGGGTGTCGTTTTTATCTGCTGGAAGTAGGCCTTCAGGGAGTCTTCGCTCCGGGTAGCCTTTCTAGCTTTCATGGCACTCTCCTTACACAAGTATATATGCAAAGTCCGTGCCAATTGAGACGATCGGTCTATGGGGATAATAAATCTTTACAGTGTAGATATTTGAATACCGACTGGCTTATTTCCGGATCCCCTGGGGTTATTTGTTATACAAAAGTATACACATCAGATCGGAAGTGTATGTTTCTGTGAAAGCTGCCTGTAGAGCATGTCGGCGAGTCCCAGATTTGCGGAGTCGGACATCTTCCGGGCATATTTTTCATAGAGCATGTCCTCAAAGATATCCTCCGCCATTCCCCCCTGCATAAGACCGCTTTTATTTATCGTTTTGCGCATGCTGTTCAGCATCTGCTCCAGCAGGATGGTTTCAAACTCCTTGCAGGCTTCCTTGAGAGCCTGCTGATCGCCGGCTTTGGGGGCCTTCGGGGTGTTCAGCGGCCTGTAACTCTCCATCATCTGCAGGGTATTCAATTCCATCTTACATTACCTCCAGGGTTCCGTAGAGAGCTCCGGCATGATCAACGGCCTGCAGGATTTCGATAAGACCCTTGGTATCGACCCCGATCTCCCGCAGAAGGTCAACAAAGTCCTCAACAGTCGGCCGCTGCTCAATCAGGAAGCTCTCACTCTCCTTATCGGAATAAAGATCGTCATCCATTATGCTGATTTTCAGCCCCTGATACGAGACTGCCACCTTTCCTATGCGGACGTCTTTTCCCATCACCACAACACCGGTGCGGGGATTGACCACCACCCGGTCGGTAAAGCCGGGGGGTACGCTGAGGTTCTCGAGCTGGGCAATCATTTCCACCGTTCGTTCTGCGTACTCTTCGGGAATCCGCACACTGATCCGGGCTGCATCGGCAAAGGCCACCTCAAACTCACTGTTCTCCCGGATGGCCCTGGAAACCGCCGCGGCAGTACTGAAATCAGGTTCCTTGAGAAGAATGCTGACCGTACCGTTTTCGCTGACCCGGGAGTTTACCGCCCGTTCCATTATTCCGCCGCCGGGCAGAGAAGCTACAGTATCGTTGGAGGAACCGCTTATACCCGGGATACTGCCCTGGGCCACAGCGTATACGGCACCGTCCGCTCCTTTCAGGGCTGTCTGCAGAAGCACCCCGCCGATCAGGGATTTTGCATCGCCGATACTGGACACCCGTACGCTTATACGCTCTCCCGGCTGCACATAGGCGGGAAGATCCGCGGTCACCAGCACCACGGCGCTGTTCTTGCTGCGGATATCCCGTTCGCTCACCTGCTCAGCAAAGTTGGATACCATGTTTGCCAGAAAGCGCCTCATAAGGGGAGAAGACTGGGAGTCCCCCTTACCCGCAAGGCCGGTCACAATGCCGAGTCCGGCGAGCTGGTTCTCCCTGAACCCCTCTACCACCGATATCTCCCGCAGACGGATCTCATCCTGGGCAAAAAGCGGGGGATTTCCGACAACCGGGCTGAGAAAAAAGATGGATACCGCGAGCAGTATCAGTTTATATTTCTGTGGTAGTGTCTTCATCAGAACCTGACCTCCCCTTCACCGGGACCTGTAAGCAGGGCGTCAAACCTGCGGCGGGTATGGGTCAGGGTAACCGGCACACGGTCGCCGACTTCGGCACCGCGATTGGTCCTGCCCTCCGCCTCAATAATTAAGCCCTTTCGGGATATGTAGACGGTAATACGGCTTCCCGCCGGAACCCGTTCTCGATCCTTTTCCGGGGTTTTCAGGAATACCACCGGTACCGGGTTATGATCCGGATCTCCGGTCTCGAGAAACCAGCCTGACCCCCGCCTGCCTGGACGAAGGTCCTGTGCCCCGGACAGCGGGATGATATCTGCTTCCGATATGGAGAAACCGTCCCCGCCGTTTCCTGATTCCCGACTGATCAGGGATTCAATTTTTCGTAACAGAGGGCCCAGGGTATGGTTATTTACGGATGAAAAGCCTTCAGGAATCAACCAGATTCCACTGCCGATAAGCGCCCCGGGAAGACCTCCCGGAACAATACCGGAAATACCCTTCTGGCTCAGATAGACAAAGCGCCCTTCCGTCTCGACAGGAAGGGCTTCATCGTACAGTTCATGGGCTGCCGGCACAAGGAAAAGATCCTTTATCCGTACATCTCCTCCGACCCTGACCTGTTCAGCCAGATAGAAGGTTTCCCCGTTCAGTCGACCGATTCCCGCAGTCAGAACCAGCACAATAAGCAGCACGGAAAACCCAGGAAAAACCTTCATATCACAGCATACCCATTCTATCCTGGTATATCAGGATCAGCGCTTGAGGTTGTTGGCAATGCCGAGCATCGAATCGGAAGTCTGGATCGCCTTGGAGTTGAGTTCGTAGGCTCTCTGGGCCACGATCATATTGACCATCTCCTTGACCACCGAAACATTGGACATTTCCAGGAATTTATGGATCGTCTTTCCCATTCCGTCAAATCCGGGACGACTGCCGATGGCGTCCCCCGAGGCATTGGAGACCTTGTAGAGGTTTTCTCCCACCGCCTGGAGACCCGCTGGATTCACGAAGCGGTAGAGTTCAAGCTGTCCGACCTCGATGGGGTCGTCGGACCCCGCCACCTTGGTGGTTACCCGTCCGTCCTGGGAAATGCTGACGCTGTCCCGCACAAAACCCTCGGGCAGGGTCAGGTCCGGCATCAGACGATACCCGTTGGAGTTAACGAACTGCCCCTGTGAATCGATCTTGAAGGAACCGTCCCGGGTATAGCCGTAGGTACCGTCGATCAGGAGGACCCGGAAAAATCCCTCCCCCTGGATTGCAAGGTCGGATACATTGTCCGTAGCCTGCAGAGCCCCCTGGGTATGGAGCTTCTGGGTTGCCGCCACCCGGGTACCGTGACCGACCTGGACGCCTACCGGCACGGTGGTCAGTTCCGTAGCCGGAGTCCCGGCAATGCGGGAGGTCTGGTACAGAAGGTCCTCGAAATCGATCCGGTTCTTCTTGAACCCAGTGGTGTTGACATTGGAAAGGTTGTTGGCAATGGTATCGATATTAAACTGCTGCCCCGTCATTCCCGACGCGGCTGTCCATAATGAACGCATCATGCTGATTTACCTCCTATACCCGCACAGCCTGGTTTATAAGCCGGTCGGACATCTGGTCATGGGCCTGTATGGTCTTCTGGTTTGCCTCATAGGCCCTGTTTACTTCTATCATGCGCACCATCTCGCGCACCGGATTCACGTTGGACCCCTCGAGGAAGCCCTGACGCACCTGGAGTCCGTCATCCACACCGGCGGCGACGGGGTCTCCGGAGAAGCGATCGTTAACCCAGAGACTGTCTCCCTGCTTTTTCAGGTACCTGTCCCGGGGAAAATCCACCAGCTTGAGACGGTCCACAAGCTCGATGTTCTCCCACTCGTTCTCTTCCAGGGAGACAAGACGTTCGGGGTCGTCGGCAAAGGTACTGTTCTGCCAGATCCGGCCCTCCTGGTCGACGACAAAGTTGTTCTTTTTAAGACGGATGATCCCGTTCTCTCCCATCACGGGGAGTCCCTGCTTGTTGACCAGGATTCCTTCCGGGCTTACGTGGAAGGAACCGTTGCGGGTAAAGCGCTCGCCCTGGGGGGTATCGACGGTAAAGAAACCTTTTCCTTCCAGGGCAAGATCGAAGGGATTCTCCGTCTGCTTCAGGGCCCCCTGGGAAAAAACGGTGTAGCTCTCGTTGTACTCCACGCCGGAGCCGAGAGTGCCGATAACCGGCGCCTGGTCCACCGATCCCGGGGGAATGGTAAAGACGCCGTCGTCATTCATTCGTCGCAAAAGGAGTTCCGGAAAGGCCTTGTGTACCGGGGTGTCCTTTTTGTAACCCGTCAAATCCACGTTGGCCAGGTTGTTCGAGATAGCATCAAGGTTGTGCATCTGGGCAATCATGCCGCTGGCGCCGGTATAAATCCCGCGTATCATGGATACCTCCCTCTATACTCCATTATCGAAGGAAGAAGCCCCGATCCTGAGCGCTTTTTACATGAGCTTACTTGCAATAAAACAGGGTGATGGGGTATAAATGCAGGAGCTTAATCAGCAGTGCCAGAATAGCTCAGGGGTAGAGCAACGCTCTCGTAAAGCGTAGGTCGTGAGTTCAAATCTCACTTCTGGCTCGTCAAGGCCTCCCTTCGGGGAGGCTTTTTTATTGCCCTGAAAGGAATTGAGTGATAATCTGCATCTGGATGATCCCTCCTTCCCGGAAAGTTACCGTAAAGAAAAGAACATAAACACTCAGAGGCAGCCGTCGGGGGGGAATACATTTGCGGACAGGCAGGTGATAGTTCAACTTTTCCAATAGAGGATATTATCGACAAACTCGCTCTGTATCATGCCCTCATTGTACAGACAGGACAGGAACGAACGTATGGTAGATCCGACCAGCGCATACTGAGCATAGTCAAGCTGCAGATCATATTCATCGCACACAGTCTTCAGAATCACATCATAATTCTTTGCTTCCTGAAGAATAGACACGATAAAATCTTCTATCCTTTTCACTGCATCCATGTTTAATTGGGCAATTTCACGGATATCCGTTGTAATATCGGCATGGGAAGGAACATAGTAGTTCATCTTTCTGCTCATTATTGATTCTATTGTACGTATATATCCCCTTACATCGTAAATAAAGGGAATTCCATATTTTTCCAGAATCGGTTTTCCGAACAGTGAATCCGCGATAAACAGAACGTTGTCCGTCGTCTCTATACCGACCATATTGAAGTAATGTCCGGGAAGACGATGGACCGTGAACAGGCTGCTTATTTCCGATTCTTCATGTACTGTTCCCGTTACCTTCGAAGGCTTGGCCCTGAAGAATTTATTCCGGATATCCTTCACCTCCATTCCTCCCCACAGGAAAGCCGCTTCCAGTTCAGGGTGTTCGATAAATAGGGTCTCCTGAAAAACTCAGTTTCCCCGTTTATACGGCAATTATGACCGGTTTTCTATCAAATATTACCGAAGGAAAAGCGGAAAGAAAAAGCGCATAAAGATCCTTGAGGATCTTCTCCATATTCATCACCAGCATGTTCATCATGATGGTTGTTTCACTGGTTATCCGGAGTTTCTCATACACGCAGTCCATTCCATATCTGCGTTTGCCAACACCAAATGCACCTTCGATTGCCTGGCGGATACTTTCATCCCGGCGTTCCTGTTTTCTTTTCGCCCTCAATATCTTTTTATCAATTCCTGCAGTGTTTACAGGACGACCCAGGGGAGGACCAGATAATCTGATACTACGTTCTTCACACCAGGCCCGGTTCTCCCGCGTCCGATAGATCTTATCCACATGTACCGATTCTGGGTAATGACCACATCGATCTTTATAGCGTTCCACCTGCATCTGTAAGTCGCCGCTTTCATTGTACGGTTCCCATTCCAGCCGGTCGATATACATCAGACCATGTTCAGTAATTGCAGCAGAGATCTTGGCTCCAAACTCATAGGCTCCTCTGGCCTTACCGCG
>NZ_MWQY01000020.1 GCF_002087085.1 Marispirochaeta aestuarii
TGTCCAAGTTTGATCACGATCTTTTCCGCCCCCTTCTCTTTCTGCCCGTCCGCGACAGCTCCAGTCACGAAGATAAGAGATACAAGAATAACAATTCCAACAATCTTTTTCATTTTATCCTCCTTAAAAAAGCACAACGATACAGTGATGTATACGTATACATCACTGTATCATCACATTTATGGTCCGTCAACTTTTTCTTTTCTGACTTTTAAGTTCCTCGTAAATCCTGAAAATACATAACGAACTAGGCTCCTAAAAAATGGAATCATGAAAAGCTCTCACGAAACATCCGGAGACGTTCTCGAGCCACGCTGCTAAGGGTAGTTGTATCGGAAAAGAAAAAGACCATACTGTAGCCACGTTCATACTTTTCCTTTGCATCCTCCCAAGTCCCCGCCACAGTCGCAAGAGATTTTCCAGAGGAAATTACTTTCTCTTCTATTACACGGATAGACTTCTGTACTTCGTCGGCCTTCGGGTTGCCAAAATAGCCCATATTGGTAGCAAGATCCATGGGACCGATAAAAATACCGTCCAATCTGCCGACGGACAGGATTTCATCCAGATGACTGACCGCTTCGGGAGTTTCTACTGCTGTCATAAGAAAAACTTCTTCATTTGAACTTTTAAGATAGTCCATAGAGTTATTTCCGTAGTGAGCAGCACGTGGGCTGCCGGCGACCCCTCGGATACCATCGGAAGGATAGGATACAGCACTAACCGCCGCGAGCGTTTCTTCCTTGGAATTGACATAGGGAACCAAGAGACCGTAGACCCCAGCATCCAATATCCTTTTAATCTGAACAAAATCATTCCATGGGGCCCGGCAAAACGGTATCGCCACTTCTCCCTTCATTGCCTGAATCTGATGAATCGTAGCCATGATGTCTCCTGGTCCGTGTTCCAGGTCGATCATTAAAGCGTCATAGCCTGCTTCAGCAAGGATCTCCGTGGTTATGGGACTTCCAGACTGGCACCAGGCACCGGAGACTTTTTTCCCTTGCTTCAGCATGGCTTTTACAATATTCTTGTTTTTTTCCAGCATCTTTTTTTCCTTTCCGCCTAGCGGTCTCGGCTTCGTTGCTCGATTATTCGGGAGGCTTCTGACCAGGCCTTCTCGAAGGATTCTCTGAACAGTACTACAGGACCGTACTCTTCGTACTCTGATGGTTTCAGTCCCGTTATTCTCCAAGCTCTTCCAAATTCACCGATCCGGTCAAGCAGTTCATCCAGAACACCTTCGGGGACCAATGCATGATATCTGTCCACCACCGGAGGATCCAATTCGATAAGTTCTTCTGCAGTTCCTTTCCAGTTGATGGTCACGCAACAATCAGCGCCTACCATCTCCGTAAAATGGTGAAGTCCACGGGCACCACCGCCGATAAACCCCACTTCGCTGCCCCGTTCGTCAAGCAATCTCCGTATTTTTCGCGCCACGATCATTCCCGCCTGCCATAGAGTGTCGGGGCTGATTTGGATAGAGTTTTCTGAAACATGATTCTGGAGATACTCATCAAATATGCCGGTAATATGGGAAAAGTAAACCGAAGGCATAGTCCTTCCTCCGGCGGCTACACGATCATAAATATCACATACATCCAGGGCTTGACGAACTCCCATAACTTCGGTTGCGTTAACAGGTATGCCTTCGGACAGGAGTATTTCAATTGCCTTCAGACCATCCTCGGTTACGGGAACCTTTGCCATAATATTAAGCCCCGCTTCTCGATTGAACCGCGCATTTCGAAGGATATTCTCTACATCCTCTTTGAAAGGATTTCCCTGAATGCTTACATATCCATATTTCCCATTACTTTTTTCCCAGAGAGGCAGGAATTTTTGAGCCACCGCCGCGACCAGATCCCGTTGAACAGTCTCCTGGACAAGGTCTATATCCTCAACACTCTGCAGGATCTTATCCAGCCGTTCAAAAGCATAATCCTTTTCCTCGTCATTGGTTAACATCTTGTATACATAGGAGGGATTCTGGGTACAACCCACAGCTCCGGCAGCGAGAGAAAGATCCGCTTCTTTTCGAGTAACATTATTTATCCAGAACCTAGTTGGAGTCTGTGTGACAACTCGGTGAAAATATCCTTTCTTCATGTCCTTATCTCCTAGGCAAAGACTTCCGCTTCAATATCCAATATGCTACAAACTTCCAACAGCTCATTAAGATAGTTCCCTTCAACACCGGATATGTGGTTTGATCCATATTCGTTTATAAAGGCATCCAGGTCAAAATCCACCTTAGCAAAAAGGGCGGGAAGCTGATGAGGACCCCGGGCTTCGATAAATTCTTCAAGCATTTCTTTAGTAGGATCTTCAGCCTGACAGGGGATAATTGCCATTTTGTACTTACCGTTTTTGCGGTATAGTCGAGCCAACTGCATTGGTCCGGGAGCTGCATTAAAATAGGTAATCCCGCCGCCTCCCGGACGAACAGACTGCTTGATAACGATTTTCTTCAGATTCTCCCGAGTATCATTACTCCGGTTGGCATAATACACGCAAAGAGCACCGCAGTTTACACAATACATCTTCTTCCGGTCATTATCTATATGACTGACATCGGCAAAGAATGTGGGCTTGCCCCCGGATAGCAGCTTAAGGATCTGTTGGGTAAGGGCGCCGTCGGCATCGGCTTCACAAGCTATGGGAGTAGTCTCTTTTTCGCCCTCAGCATCATCATAGTTAGCCAGTAAAGCCTGGGTAATACACTGGGGAACATAGGAATTGGAGAGCTCGTGCATACACTTCAGTGCGACGAAATCCATACCGTACTCTTTTACCAGATCCTTTGTTGCCAGATAGCAGGCAATTTGAAAATCGAATTTCTCTTTTGTGAGCTTGGCATCATTGTAGACCACTTCGCTTACACCAGCTTCCAGCCAATCCCGGTGTTTATCGATTCTGTCCTGGGGAATGGTTTCAGCAACTCGAATAATCTCCACTTGGTCCAGATGCTCCGAATCTACACCGAATTGGGTTTTCCACTGCATGGGATCGTAGGTGCTCGTATCAATACCGATTGACCGTCCTCCAAAAAGACCGAAAACGGATCCCTTGAGCTTCTCTCTGACCGCTGCCGCGTTGAGCAAAGGCAAGACTTTCCTTTGATAAATCTCTCCATCATAATTCTCTCGGATACATCGATGGGGAAATCCAATCTGAGAAAGAGCACCCGAAGCTCCCAGTAAACCGACGCATCCATGGGAGCCCGGATCCCGGTTACCCAAGATTACGGTAAAAATGCCCATGCGCTGGACACCGTGGACAACGAGGTTAGGGCTTGTCCAGCATGGAACATGTGCCACAAGAACGTCGACATTCTGTGACTTGAGATAATCAACAGCATCATTAATCTGATCCCGGGTGCGAGCCACTTCCTCGGCACAAACTAATTCGACAGGGAGTTTCTTCAGTTCCGCCATTGCTTTTTGATGAAGCGGAATGGCCAAGCGTGAGAAAACGTTTTTCCACATATCCGGACGATGATCGCCGAATGTCATAAAACCGATTCTCGCTACATCACTTGTTATTCGCATTGCTCTCTCCTTTCTTATACTCCTGGAGCAGGTTAAAATCCTGCTCTGTAACAGTCTTGAATCCTGGTACTGGAAACGCTTGGAAACTTCGACCGCCATCGTTATAAATTGATTGTCCAAAAATGAAATCCGAATCGTCTGACGCTAAAAATACCGCCAGACGACCGCATTCTTCAGGGGTTCCGATCCTGCCTATCGGAGTACGGGAAATCACGGTGTTATACAGCTGCTCATCCGATCCGACCCGTCGCATTAGTTCCGTATCAATCGGTCCCGGCGCCATGGCGTTTACCTTGATTCCGTACGGCGCCAGAGCGACTGCCTGTACTTTGGTTAGCTGCTGTATTGCCCCCTTGGATGTTGTATAAACCATTTGGCTATCCAGAGCGAGATATGCATTTACAGAGGAAATATTTATGATAACCCCGCCCTCGCCCTGCCTTGCCATACGCCTGGCTGCATACTGACCGCCAAAAAACAGCCCCCGGAGATTTACATCCATGATCCTGTCATACTGCTCAGGAGTGATATCAAGATAGCGCGTCTTGTCGGGATCATTGATCCCCGCATTGGCAACATAAATATCCAGGCGTCCGAACTTCTCTACCGTAAAATCCACCAGCATTTCCAGATCATCCAGAACAGACACATCGCATTTCGTAAAGACGGCATCTCCATCAAGAGCCTTCAGCTCTCCGCAAGCTGCTTCACCCTGCTCCTCATTTCTCGAGCAGATGACGACCTTTGCTCCTTCACGGATAAATTCTTTCGCTATGCCCAGGCCTATTCCTTTTGATCCGCCGGTTACAATAGCAACCTTATCCTTAAGTCTCACTCTTTCCTCCTGTTAAAAAACGACTTTCGGTCATCATGGCCGAAAGTCGTCTAAGCGCTCTTATTTTTTTAGCCGCCCTTTTTCATCATGATCTTTATCATACTTAATCTGATCAGTATAATTGTATCCAATGGGGTTTCTAAATCCTAGAGGATTGATGCCGCAGGCATATTTCTTCCGTATCTCCTCGACCAGACGTACATAATGATTCGCTACCCCTTCTACAAGCTTTTCACCTTTCTCTCGACTTGCACTTGTAGGATCGCCGATTGTGCCGTTGTCCAGATCATCTTTTTCCGGTAGAGCGAAAGTGCCTTCGAAGTGATAAAGCATACCCGGCGCCGCTGCTGCCCCCGGCGCGATCTTCCAGTCACCTTCAATCAGGCCTTGTCCACCACCTGGTTCGGCAAGACTCATGTCGATCATTTCAGGATACAGGTACAGTCCAACCGAAGTCTCCGCTTCATCAGCATGCCACATATAGTCCTTCAGGACTGTTTTATTATCACGAAGAAAATCGTACCATGTTGAGGAAATGGTAAAATAACCTTCGATGCCCAGTTTGTGGACCGCCACAATCGTGGAGGACACCTGTCCATGAGCGGAAATAATGATAAATTTGTTAAAACCGGATACTGCCGCACCGCGAACGATGTCCATAAGAAGTGCGATATGAGTCTCGAAAGTCAGAGGAATCGTTCCAGGCATTCCCCAATGGTGGTGAGGATGAGACCCGTACATGGGGCATGGCAAGAGCATGGCGCCCGTCTTTTCGGCAACTTTTTCTGCTATACCTATAGCGTTAAAAGTATCCATTCCACAGGGGCAGTGTGCCGCATGCTGTTCGATCGCCCCGATGGGCAGAATGGCAACATCACAGACGTCTTTCGCATAGGCCGAATTGACCGGAGCGGAATTCTCGTGAAACCAAACAGACTTTCTTCCTTCTAGTCCTTCTTTTAGCATCTTATCTCTCCTTAATACGTGAAAAAAATATTCCAAAAACTCATAGAGTTCCTGTTACAAGGGAAACGATATTTTCAGTTGATGCGCTAATGCTTTCAACTCTTCAGAGAGGGTCACCGGCACGGGTATGCCCGAGACCTTCCTCTCCTGTTCGTTTTTACACTCAATCTCTCCCGGCACGATCTGATGTATATTCGGATCGTTCATTGGTGTATTACGGATCATACGGGCCCATTCAGTGATCCTCTCCTCATAATCCTGTTTCACGAGAAAAAAGGAAGGATTGATTGTCATGAAGAGGTGTGTCGTAAGACTGGTTTCGTCAGGATTCTTGTACATGCTTTTCAAATCATGAAGGAACGGACCTCCGCTCAATACCCCGGTAACGAGATCCACGAACAAGGACAATCCGAAACCTTTGTGCATCCCTACCGGCAACAGAAAACCTTCAAAGCCCTTTTGAGGGTCATCGGTCTCATCCCCTTCCTTGGTAACCGCCCAATTGGTGGGTATTTTTTCTCCTTTTTTGGCCGCGAGCAGCAGCTTCCCGCCAGCCACTGCGGATAAGGAGATATCAAGAACGAAAGGATGATCGCCAGTCATAGGAGCAGCTACAGCAATAGGATTATTCCCGGTGGAAGGTTTCGTATTACCCTTCATGCCTATGTTGGGAATAACGTTGGTACTTGCTATCCCAATCAAACCGGCCTCGACGGCAAGACGTGCATACAGAGCCGCCGCCCCGAAGTGATTACTGTTTCGCACAAGAGTCATTCCTATTCCGAAGGTCTTCGCCTGCTCTATGGCTTTCTCCATCCCGGCCCTTCCAAGGACGAACCCCATTCCTCCATCGCCGTCCAGCAGGGCTACTGGACCGCTACTCGGCAAAAGTGACTTGATTTCCGGTGTCGGATTCACCGCACCTGAAATAACTCGTTTAAGATAGACAGGAACGCGAAGCACGCCGTGGGAATCGACTCCCCAAAGGTTGGTTTTTACTAAACAGTCGGCGGTAAAATCGGCATCCGGACCATTCATCCCGCCTTTGCGGAACAGATCAGCAATAAACCTGCGAAGCACATCCGGCTGAACCATTATGTCTTTATCCATACCCTCTCCAATGTATACGTATTCATTTCTGACAAAACAATTACCTGATTTTCATCCGGTAAACAGTAGACGTTGCGGTAATATACAGGGTTCTCTCGTCCTCTCCCCAGGTAAAATTTGCCGCTACTTCAGGAATATTGATCCGTCCAAGACAATCACCGTCTTCATCGATTATGAATATACCCCCCGGCCCCGTACAGAAAATTGTGCCGCGGGAGGTACATTTCATACCATCAAGCACTCCGTCCCCGCTGCCCTGAGGAGACGAGAAGATGCGCTTGTTTTCCAGCATACCCTTCGTTCCGACATCGAAGGCAAAAATTATTCCCTGTGCGCTATCGTTTACATAGAGAATTTTTTCATCCGGGGAAAAGCAAAGTCCGTTGGGCAATTGCAGTCCATCTTCCAGCAAATAAAGAAAAGCGTTTCTCCGATCATACATGTATACTCCCTGAAAAGAGAGTTCCGGCGGTCGAGGGATTCCAACACGCGGAAACCTGCCGGGCATGGGATCGGTGAAATATATATTCTTATCTGATTTAAGCACCACATCGTTCGGACTATTAAGACATCTTCCATTGTACGAATCGGCCAGAACCGTATAAGTCCCGGATCGTAAATCCGTTGCCGAAACACGACTTGTACCGTGTTCGCAGGTAATGAGGATCCCGTCCTTGTCGTATGCGTTTCCGTTGGCGAGGTAGCTGTTTGGACGCAGCAGTGAAATTCCCTTATTTTCATCCCAGCTATAGAGAGCATTGCCCGGAATGTCGCTAAAAATCAAACGATTTTGATCCTCTATCCAAACAGGACCTTCAAGAAAACGAAAACCCGTCGCCAACGTCTCCAGGAAAATCTGATTCTTTACAATCTGCCTAAACCTGTTATTAAAGGCTTCGACTTCAACCGGAATTTTGCTCGCTTCTTTCATCCTGCTCCCCAAATGTATACGTATACATTACCACGGGTTTTTTACCCTGTCAAGTTTTCTTTTTGATAAAAGTTACAATTTTATGCAAGGCACCTCAAAGAACTACTGGTTTTCTCATATTCCAAGGCATCAAGATTTAGCCCGATCCTCATCCTGCATCAAAGCATTATCAGTGCAGGATGAGGCGATACAAAATATTTCCTTCTTGACCATAGAAAAAATACTACAGAGGAACTGTCCTAGGTTCGATCAATCACGGATTCTCTTTCGATTATTTCCCCGGAAATCATCCTTAGAACGACTTCATCCTTGTCGGAATCTATTTTTTCCAGCAGTACCTGAATCGTTACTTCTACCATTTCTTTCACTGGCTGATTGATGGTAGTGAGCTTGTAATGGGGGCTTGCTGCCATAACGGAATTGTTGAATCCGATTATCGACATATCGGCCGGGATCTGCAGATTAAACTCGTCCTCAAGACAATCAATCAGGCCAAAGGCCATCTCATCGCTGGCACAAAACACTGCATCAGGCAGAATGTTCTGTTTCATCATCTTCTTCCCCGCCTTAATGCCCGATTCGTAGGTATAGTCCCCAACATACCGATCGAAGAGTGTTTTTCCACTATTAGCCAGATATTGCTTTAGTCCTTTTTCTCTATCCATGTTGGTAGAACTGTTAACATCGCCCGAGAGATATGCAATTTTTGAATGACCTCGGTTCAGCAAGTATTCTGCAGCATTCTCTCCAGCGCGTTTATTGTCCAAACAGATAGCACTTACATCCAAACCTTTGGAATATCGGTTAAACTGAACAACAGGAACATTCAGATCCATGCAGCTTCGTATCAATTTTGGAGAAAGTGATACTGCGGTTGTTATCAGTCCATCGACCTGATACTGAAATGCGATGGGAATCACATCTTCCAAAGCTGCCGTCCTGGGTATATTCAAGAGCATTACGGTATACCCCCTGCTCTGCAAACCCAGGGTGAAGAAATCCAATGCACCCAAGTAAAAATACCCGCCAAAAGCAGGGTTTACAATTCCGATGATGTTGGTTTTTCTCATATTCAAACTGCGAGCCAGGTTGTTAGGCTGGTAATTCAGCTCTTTTGCGGCAGCCAGGACTTTTTTCCTAAGAACATCAGAAACCTTTTCGGCCGGTGTAAATACTCGCGACACCGTCGCCTGGGAAACACCGGCCATTTTTGCAACATCTATGGATGATACTCTTTTAAGATTTTTTTTCCCGGTGCTCATGGTACCCCTGCCGATTTCTTAATTTAAGAATTCCTGAAAAGAATATCGATGGATACCGTATAGCTTTTCGGGAATTCAGTACTGTTACATTATTTATATATGTCAAAGACCCTGGTTTCAATAGGATTGCGTAGTAAACCTGTAAACAAGCTTTTGAGGTGCCTCCTAATTTACCCGAGCGGATTCTGCCCCTGCCTTCTTCAAATTCTTTGGAAAGGTGCTGAATTGAACTCTTTTATTGCATCATAAAGAGCCTTTATATTGACAGGCGGAATATCATGCCCGACATTGTGACAGGTACATATAATGTACCCCCCATTAACTGCCAGATCACAGATACGCGTGTTAACTTCTTTCCTGATCTCTGCCGGAGACATATTTACCAGGACTTTTTGAACATCGATTGCTCCGTGAAAGCAGATGTCGTCACCGAATTCTTTTTTCAAAAGCCCTGTATCCCTTAGTTCCTCAACCGATGTTTGTATGGGATTCAGAAAATCAATCCCCATTTTTTCAATCATCTTCCTGAGCAGCGGTTTGACAGAACCATCCGTATGGAAAATAACCTTTACATGAGGAGCGCACGACTTTATATGTTGAATCAAATCCGCTTCATACGGCAGTATAAATTCTTCCCACATATCCGGAGACATAAGAAGGGAATTCTGTGTACCAAAATCATCGGTAAGGTATATGACCTGGATAAAATCACTTACCTCGGCCATATACCGGGTGTACATCTCCTTATAGACTCCGGTTATCCGCCCTAATAAGGCATGTGCAAATTCCGGGTCCAGCACCAGATCCATAAAAAACTGATCATATCCGGCAAGTTCAAGAGATGTCTGAAGGGGCCCCCCTTTTATTCCGTCTGCACCTATTACATAGTCGGTATTGTGATACCAGGACTCGGCCTGCTGACGGAGTCCCTCAAACTGCGACGGGTCATCCGTTTCAGGCCATGCGTGCTTTTCGATCCCTTCAAGACCTTTCCCCTTAAGCGGTGCATCGGCAATCGCATAGTAATCCCCGGAATCCTTGAATAGGGTCCCGAAGGTATTCCGGTAACTGACTTCACTGATCTCCTGTATATTTGTCCAGTGAGGGATGAGCCACCTGAAGTCAATTCCCCATATTTCCAGAAGATCTTCGTCGGTATGAACGCACTGACTCATTCGATCAAGTATTCGCAGCGGTTGCGGCTCAAGACCGTACTCCGCCCGAATCTTGTTATAGACAAATTTATGAATCGAGCTGACCTGCTTTCCATGGTCAAGCAGTATTCTATCAGATTTCTGATGGTTCACTGTTCGCTTAAAAATCTCTCTTCTGTTCACGATATCCCCCTTATTATCAGTTCAAATGTTTCAGATACACGTTAAATGTATACGTATACATTATCACACATCTGCAATATGTCAAGGAAAAAAACGTGCAGAACACCGCAGCTACCACTGTCAGCAAGGATCGAAACGTCATACTGGACGGACTTTTGCGCCAAAAAAAGCCCGCCGCCTGCTTTTCAGTCTGCCGGGGAGCTTTCGTATAGCCGGGTTTCAGCCGGCTACTTCACCACCACCCGGAAAAACCGCTTTTTTCCTGCCTTGAGCATCATCTCGCCGTCGACCGCCCGGGAGGCATTGACCACCTCGTCGATGCTCTCGACCTTCACGTCATTGATTCTCGCTCCCCCCTGCTGAACCAGTCTGCGTGCCTCACCGTTGGAGGAGCAGAGATCGGTGCGGGAAAAGAGCTCCAGCACGCCGATGCCCTTTTCCAGTTCCGAGGCGGATAGCTCGAGGCTCGGGATGGAGCTTTTGTCGCCGCTTCCGCCGAAGGCGGCTTTCGCGGCGGCCAGAGCTTTGTCCGCCTCCTCTTTGCCGTGGACCAGACTGGTGTACTCCCAGGCCAGGCGCTCCTTGGCGGCGTTCAGGGCGGCCCCTTCACCGGCACAGAGCTCCCGGATCTCCTCCAGCTCCATAAAGGTAAAGAGCTTCAGGAACTTCTCCACGTCCGCGTCGGCAACGTTGCGCCAGTACTGGAAGAAATCGTAGACCGAGAAAAGCCCTGAATCGAGAAAGACCGCGCCCTTCTCGGACTTGCCCATCTTCTGGCCGTCCGCCCGGGTAACCAGGGGAAAGGTCAGGCCGTAGGTCTCGGCCCCTTCCATACGCCGGATAAGGTCGATACCGGCCACGATGTTGCCCCACTGATCGTCCCCGCCGATCTGAAGCCGGCAGCCTTTGCGGCGGTAAAGCTCCAGGTAATCGTAGGACTGGAGCAGCTGGTAGTTGAACTCCACGAAGGAGAGCCCGGTCTCCAGCCGCTTTTTATAGGACTCGAAGGTCAGCATCCGGTTTACTGAAAACTGGCTGCCGATCTCCCGTAAAAAATCGATGTAGTTAAGGTCGGCGAGCCAGTCGGCATTGTTCACCAGCCAGCCGTTCTCCCCGTCCAGGGTAACGAAGTTGGTCAGCTGCCCTGCAACGCTCTTTACATTGGCTTCGATCTCCTCGTAACTGAGCATCTTCCGCATTTCCGTCTTCCCCGAGGGGTCGCCGATGCGGGCGGTGCCGCCGCCCACAAGGAGGACGGGCTTATGGCCCGCCCGCTGCAGGTGAGAGAGAGCGAAAATCGGAACCATGTGCCCCACATGCAGGGAGGGCCCCGTGGGATCGACTCCCACGTAGAAAGCCACCGGTCCCTTGTCCATCAGGGAGCTCAGGGTCTGCAGATCGGTACACTGTTGAATGAATCCCCTTTCCTGGAGGATCTGCAAGGCAGGATTCAGGTTCATACGCGCTTGTACTCCTTGATCTCTTTCCGGATACGTGCGGCAAGCTCGCTCCGGTGGACCCGGACCTGCTCCATGGAGTCCCGGAAGCGCAGGGTAACCGTGCCGTCTTCCTTGGAGTCATAATCCACGGTAACGCAGTAGGGGGTGCCCCCTTCGTCCTGACGGCGATACCGCCGGCCGATAGCCCCGGACTGGTCGTAGAATACGTTGAAGTCCTCCCGCAGCTCCGCCTCGATTTCCCGGGCGAGTTCTGCAATGCCGTCCTTCTTGACCAGGGGAAGAATCGCAACGGTTATGGGCGCCACGGCGGGGTGAAAACGCATCACCGTTCGCAGATCCCCGTCTTCCAGCTGTTCCTCCTCGTAGGCGTCGGAGAGGACCATCAGAACCGAACGGGTAAGTCCGGCGGAGGTTTCGATTACATAGGGCACGTAGCGTTCACGGGTCTCCTCGTCCAGGTAGGTCTGGTCCTTTCCGGAGAACTCCTGGTGGCGGCCCAGATCGAAATCAGTCCGGTTATGAACCCCTTCCAGCTCCTGCCATCCCATGGGGAAGAGATACTCGATGTCGTAGGCGTCTTTGGCGTAGTGGGCCAGTTCATCCGGCCCGTGCTGGTGCCAGCGGAGCCGGTCGCCGCGGATACCCAGCTTTTCGTAGTAGCCCATCCGCCGTTCCCGCCAGTAGTTGAACCATTCGTCATCGCTGCCGGGTTTAACGAAATACTGCATCTCCATCTGCTCGAACTCGCAGGTACGGAAGATAAAGTTCTTGGTGACGATCTCGTTGCGGAAGGCCTTTCCCACCTGGGCGATACCGAAGGGAATCTTGACCCGGCTGGTCTGAACAACATTGCGGAAGTTGACGAAGATTCCCTGGGCGGTCTCCGGCCGCAGATAAACAATGTTCTTGTCGTCCTTCACCGGGCCCAGATGAGTCTGGAACATCAGGTTGAACTGCCGGGGTTCGGTAAAGGTCCCGGAGTTGCCGCAGACGGGACAGGGAGCGGAGAGGTCGATGTGGTCCGCCCGGAAGCGGTTTTTGCATTCCTTACAGTCCACCAGGGGGTCGGAAAAGTTGGCCACGTGGCCGGAAGCCTCCCAGACCCGGGGGTGCATCATGATGGCGGCATCCAGTCCCACGATGTTTTCGTGGAGCTGGGTCATCTCCTTCCACCAGAAATTCTGAATATTCTTTTTGAGCTCCACACCCATGGGGCCGTAGTCCCAGGCAGATGAGAGGCCTCCATAGATTTCGGAAGACTGAAATACAAAGCCCCGGCGTTTGCAGAGGGAAACGAGTTTGTCCATGGTTACTTCGGCGGTTTTTTCTGCCATACTGTGCTCCTGACGTAAAAAATATATGGATTTGCTAAGCCCTAGAGGCGTTCTTTCAATGCTGCTATCAGGCGGTCGATGCGCCTGAGGGACTCATCGGTTCCGATCAATCGGCAACTTTCGATAAGCGGCGGCGATACGGTGCTTCCGGTCAATCCGACTCTTACCGGCCCCATCATGTCTCCCAGTTTGACTTCCAGCTTTTCCGCTCCGGCACGGAATTGCTCTTCCATCTCCTCATCCCCGAGGGAATCCAGGCGGGAGATGAGTTCCCGGCCGGCTTCCAGGACCTCGATGGTTCCGGCAAGGTCCAGCTTTTTGGGCACGGCGATCTCGGGATCCTCGGGCTCGACATCCTGAAAAAGGAAGCGGACCAGAGGACCGATCTCACCAAGGGTCTTAAGCCGCGGTTTGACCAGGGGAATAAAGTTGTCAATGATGCGCCGTTCATCCTCCGTGGGAGGATCGGAGACGATGCCGTCCCGAACCAGGAAGGGAATCAGGGCTTCCTTGAGTTCGCCGTCCTCCGTCTGCCGTATATACTGACCGTTGAACCAGGCGAGTTTCTTGTAGTCGAAGACCCCCGGAGCCTTGTTCAGCTTTTCCAGACTGAAGAGCTCTTCCAGCTCCTCCCGGGTAAAGAACTCCCTGGAGTCATCGTAGCTCCAGCCCAGCAGGGAGACATAGTTGACCAGAGCCTCCGGCAGGTAGCCTTCAGTGCGGAACTCCCGCACGCTGGTGGATCCGTGGCGTTTGGAGAGCTTCTGTCCGTCCTTGCCCATGACCATGGGAAGATGGCAGTACTTCGGGGGCTCCCATCCGAAGGCTTCGTATAACAGAACATGCAAAGGTCCAGAGGGGATCCACTCCTGGGCCCGGAGAATGTGGGTAATCTCCATCAGATGGTCGTCCACCACGTTGGCAAGGTGATAGGTGGGAAAACCGTCTCCTTTAAGGATGACAGGGTCGGGATTTATGTCCTTGTTTTTGCGGGTGATGGTCCCCATGATTTCGTCGGAGAAACTGGTGGAACCCTCCAGGGGAATCTTGAAACGGATTACCGGCTCCTGCCCCCGGGATTTCAGTTCCGCCGCCAGGCGCTTCTCCTCTTCGGAAGAGAGCTCCCGGCAGCGCCGGTCGTAACCGGTGGCTTTTTTCTGGCTCTTTCTGAGCTCCTCCAGTCGTTCGGCCGTGCAGTAGCAGCGGTAGGCGTGGCCGCTTTCAAGGAGTTTGTTCGCGTATTCCCGGTACAGGTCGAAGCGTTCGGACTGTACGTAAGGACCGAAGTCGCCCCCCACGTCGGGGCCTTCGTCCCATAGGATTCCCAGCCACTGAAAGGTATCGTACAGGTCCTGCAGGGCTTCGTCGGAATAACGGGTACGATCGGTGTCTTCTACCCGCAGGATGAAGCTGCCCCCCTGACTCCTTGCAAAGAAATAGTTGAACAAGGCGGTCCTGACCCCGCCTATATGCTGAAGGCCCGTCGGTGACGGGGCGTAGCGTACGCGCACGCTCATAATAATCCTCGTTAATCCTAGTTTTTTTCTAAGCGACTGGTGAGTGATTATAGCGGGGGCAAGCGGGTACCGTCAACGGGCCCGAACCGGGGGGATCAGGGTATGTCCTGGCGGTAAAACTCGAGAGCCTCCTCCACCAGGGTCCGCCACTCTTCATCCAGGGAACCGGCAAAAAGCGGACGTCCGGCATGGCTGTACCAGTAGCGGGCGTTCCACTCCTCCCCTTCCCTGCGGTGGAGATAGGCGTGTACCGCGCTTCCCAGAACCGTGGGTGTGGACTGGGCTATGGAATGAGCAAAATCCCAGTCGCCTTTTTTATCCCACCACAGGGCCTTTAGGACCTGATCCGGGACGGAGTCGGGTGATGAGGCTTCAAGACTTGCCAGAAACTCGTTAAAGGTCATACTGCGTGTAAAATGTACATACAGACGGCCCCGGGGTCGAGATAAAAGGAGAATTAGTTCAGGATGGCGGAATCCTTTTCAAACTGGCCGGTGGAGAGAAGAACCAGGGTGCAGGCTTCCATGTAGGGAATCCCTGCGGAATCCAGGGCCGCTTTCAGCTCCTCCGACTCGGTTCCCGGATTGAAGATGACCCTCCCGGGGTTCAGCTTGACGATTGCATCTATCTCGCTTCCGATATGCCGGGGACCTACATAAAGGGTAAGGGTGTGGATCTTTTCCTTAACCTCGGAAAGAGAATTGTGGACCGGTACCCCCTCAATTTCTTTCAGGGTGGGATGCACGGGAACAACCTTGTAACCATGATTGCGAAGCATGTTGAGAGCCTTATATGAGTATCGTTCCGGATTACGGCTTGCGCCGAGAATGGCAACCTGCATGTGTTCCTCCAGTATATGCTTTATAATATATAATAATTATCGCAAAGACAAGCTCCGGCATTTTCCCGTCTTTTATTGACCGGAAGGTTTTTTCCTCCTATTGTGGTGAGCAATGAGCACAACAGGTCTTGCACCCCGGGTAACCCAGAAAAGCATCTTCCTCGCATGGCTTCCCCTGGCGGCCATGTGGATTTTCATGGCTGTAGAGCAGCCCGGTATTGCCGCGATAATAGCACGAATGCCGGAGGTAAAAAAACAGCTTGCCATTTTCGGGGTGGTTTTTTCCTTTTCCCTGATAATAGAGAGCCCCATAATCCAGATGCTCTCTGCCGGGGCCGCCCTGGGAACAGACCGCAGCAATTACAAAAAACTGCTGCATTCCATGCACCTTATGGGTGTCGTGCTTACCCTGATACATGTTCTCGTGGGGGTAACTCCTCTTTTCGATTTCCTCATCCTGAAAGTTATCGGTATGCCAGAGGACTTTCTTGCCGACAGCCGGACGGCCTTTCTGTTCATGTCTCCCTTTACCGCCTCCGTGGGATACCGCAGGCTCTGGCAGGGGGTGCTCATCCGGCAGGGACAGTCCAGGGTAATCCCCGCTGTCATGCTGACCCGGCTGCTGACCTCCGCCTGCGTCCTTCTCCTGGGGATGTTTTTCCGTTTCCTTCCCGGAGCCGCCGTCGGGAGCCTTGCCCTGACCCTGGGGGTCATAGTCGGAGCCCTGGGTTCCTATGCCTTCGTCCGCCGGGAGCTTCCCCGAATGCGCCGGGGGGAGGGGGATTTCTCCTATGTATCCCTTTTTCATTTTTATTATCCCCTGGCCCTCACCTCCTTTATTGATCTTGCCGCGCGGCCGATCCTTTCGGTGGGTGTTGCCCGGGCGGCCAGACCCATCGAGTCCCTGGCCATATGGCCGGTGGTGATGGGCTTCATGTTTCTGTTCAACTCCTTTGCAAAGTCCTACCAGGAGATTGTAATAACCCTGAACGACAAACCCGGTGGACAGCGGGAGCTGAAACGCTTTGCCCTCCGCATGGGTCTCACCGTTTTCATCTCCTTCCAGCTGGTGGTGTTCACCCCCTTGAGGGACCTCTGGTTCCGCTACGTCTCGGGGCTCGATGCGGAACTGATGGAACTTCTGCCCATGTCGGTATTATTCGCTTCCTTTGTCCCGGCAATCTTTTCCTCCATATCCTATAACCGGGGGGTTCTGATAACCAGTAAACGGACCGGTTTGGTCAGCCTGGGGGTGTTTATCAATTTTATATCCATGGTGACCTTCATGTTCACCCTGCTGCTTGTCCCGGGGATTACCGGTGCAACCCTGGCCGCCGCTTCATTCTTCGGTGCCATGGCGGTGGAAGCCGTCTTCCTGGCATGGAAAAGGAGCAGGGGATAGCTTTTCCATGGCCCGGAAAATCTGCTATTCTTGAAACCATGAGCAGTCATGAGCAATATATCCCCATCACTCAGGATTACAGCCCGGCCAGGGAATTTGCTAGGGGCGCCCGGGACACCATTCCCCTGCTTCTGGGGGCCCTGCCCTTCGGCATGATCTACGGGACCCTGGCGGTAACCGCGGGCTTGAGCAGAGCAGCTGCCATAGGCATGTCCGCCCTGGTTTTCGCAGGTTCCGCCCAGTTCATCGCCGTAGGTTTGATTGCCGCGGGAACTCCGGTACTGGTCATTATCGGAACGACTTTTATCGTAAACCTGCGTCACCTGCTCTACAGTACAACCCTGCTGCCCCACCTGAAAAAGCTCCCCCTTTTCTGGCGCATGCCCCTGGCTTTCTGGCTGACCGACGAAACCTTCGCCGTGTCGGTCCATCGCTGGATGGCGGAGGACCCTTCCCCCAACAAGCACTGGTACCAGCTGGGATCATCCCTTGCCATGTACCTGAACTGGCAGTTCTGGTGCTTCATGGGCCTCGTCCTGGGCGAGAGTCTGCCCCGGGCCGCCGAATGGGGACTCGATGTAGCCATGCCGGTTACCTTTATAGGGATGACCATTCCCTTTGTAAAAAACCTGCCCATGCTGGTCTGTGTTTTGACCGCTTCTTTCTGTGCACTGGTCTTTAACGGGCTCCCCTACAAGGCAGGACTGATGATCGCCTGTACCCTGGGGATTCTTGCCGGGCTAATCAGTGAACGGCTGCGCAGGACCGCGGGAAACGGAGGGCCGACATGAATGGAACAGAGCTGAGCATCATCCTCGGCATGACCCTGGTCACCTTCGGTATTCGGGGGCTGGTTCTTCTCTTTTCAGGGAGAATCGAAATTTCCGGTCCCTGGGAGAGAGCCCTTGTCTTTGTTCCGCCGGCGGTGCTGAGCGCCATAATCGCTCCCTCGGTGCTGATGCCCCGGGGAAGCCTTGAACTCAGCTTCGGGAACTTCTACCTGATCAGCGGATGCGCCGCCCTGATGGCCGGAATCATTTTCCGCCGTTATGCCCTGTGGGCGGCCATCGTTACGGGGCTTGCGGTCTTCGGGATCTACCGCTTTTTCTTGCTCTAGTCCTGAACCTGTTGTAGGGTATAGCAAACAGTGAGAGTCATCGACAGCATAGAAAACAGAGAGAAAACAGGCTTCCTGGGCTCCGCTCCGATTTTTTCCTCCCTGGGGGCGGAGGAACTGGATTTTATCGCCGAACACTGTGCACTGTACGAGTTCGATGGCGGAGAGCTCATTTATGAGGCCGGTTCCAGACGGGCGGAACTTTTTGTTCTTGCCGAGGGAAAGGTCGGCATATACCGTCACGCTGAGAATAAGGAAACAGACGAAGCCGTGGCCCGCTTTCTCCCCGGAGAATGCTTCGGGGAACTCGGTCTCCTGGCCGATGAGCCCCGGGAGGAACTCGCAAAAGCGGAGGAAAAATCCCGCATTCTTGTCTTTCCTCAGCGAAGCACGGACTTCCGGGAGATTCTTGCCGCCCGTCCCGCCCTTTCTTCCCGTCTGCTCCGTAAACTCATGGAGTCAACCGCTTCCAGGCTGCGCCAGGCCAACCGGCTCATCAAGCAGAACTCCCCATGGATACGGGAATTGCGGCGCCAGGTATATACCGATCCTCTGACGGGGCTTCCAAACCGGACCTACCTGGAGGAAAACCTGATCAGCTTTTTTTCCTCCCCTCCCTGCGCTCTGCTGATGTTCAAACCGGATAACTTTAAACAGATCAACGACAGCTTCGGGCACGAGGCCGGGGATGCGGCGATTCAAAAGATCGGCCGCTTTTTATCAGGAATAGCCCTGCCGGAGGAGAAGGTCGTACGTTTCATGGGTAACGAATACGCCCTGATCTGTCCCCAGACCGATATTGAAGAAGCCGTAGAACGCGCCAGAGAAATACAGGAACGCCAGGGGAACCTCAGCTACGAATACCAGGGTCGACCGAACGACCTCGTGGTTACCGTCAGTGCCGGCATCGCCGTCTATCCCAGGCACGGGGGAAGTGCCGCCGGGCTTATCGCCGAAGCCCACAGACTCGCCATGCGGGGCAGGACCCTGGGGGGGCGGCAGCTTCTGATCGCCTCCCCGGAAAACGGTGAAGCACCATGACGGAGAGGGTCTTTCTCCGAGGCGTGGATATCTTTTCTACCCTTTGTGCCGAAGAACTGGAGATCCTTGCAGGCCTGCTGAAGCGTCGTCTTTTACGGAGGGGTGAACTCCTTTTTTCGGAAGGTGATGACGGGGAAGAGATGTTCATCGTCGAAAGCGGCAGGATGGGAGTAAGCGTAGCCCTTGAAAAGGGGGGAGACCTGGAGGTCGCGGAGTTCGGCCCCCGGGAGTTCTTCGGAGAAATGTCGATCTTTGAAGGCGAACCCCGCTCCGCCAGCTGCAAGGCAAAAGAGGACTGCTCTCTCTTCAGTCTGAAAGCCGGGGATTTCTTCAGCCTGGCGGAGCGGTATCCTGAAACTTCAAACAGAATAATGCATCGTATGCTGAACATAACCGCCCGGAGGCTCCGGAATACGAACCGCTTTCTGACGGAAATGGTAAGCTGGGGAGAATCCGCCCGGAAACGTGCTGTAACCGACGAGCTGACCGGCCTGTACAACCGGGGCTTCTTTGATGTCAGCCTCAAGCGCACGATTTCCGAAGCCCTCAGTGCGGGAGAGCCCCTGTGCCTTGCCATGGCGGACCTCGACGGCTTCGGCAGGCTGAACAGCCTCCACGGAGAGGAAACATGCAACCTGGTAATCCGGAAGGCGGCGGAGGTTTTCCGTCAGGGTTTCTCCGACGGGGATATCCTGACCCGTTACGGAGGGGATGAGTTCGCCTTTATTCTGCCGGGACGAAACTTGCGGGAAGCAAAGGAGTTATGCGATGATATATGCAGAAGAATGCAATCCCTCAGAATCGAGACGAATCGGAACCGGGAGTCTATACTGTTAAGTACGAGCATCGGTATAGCGGCCCTTTCCGACAGGACCTCCTTCGATGAGGACCTGGTAAAGATGGCGGATGAAGCATTGTACAGAGCCAAGGAAACAGGCCGCGGCCGGGCTCTCAGTTACAGCGGGGGACAAGGGGTGATGAGAAAAAGTGACATTCCGAGCATTGCCGCAAAAAACAGAATAGTCCTGCGGATCATTGAGGCGCTGCTTCAAAGCCGCAACGTCCTGGTACTGGGACACAGGAACAGCGATGAAGACTGCATTGCTTCCATGGTGGCAATATCCCTTCTGGTAAAAAAGCTCAACAGAAACGTCTCCATTCTGCTGACCGAACAGATACATGAGCGATTTCACTACCTTCTGAATATCTGCCGCTACAACGCCATCCATGTTATACCGGACTGTTCCGGCGGGGCGGATGAAATCGATACCATCTGCGTTGTGGATACCCCAAAACCGGAAATGCTCCAGATCTGCGAAGGAGCGCAGAAACTGCTTGCTTCTCCCAGGGTAAGGGTAATCGAATTTGATCATCACCTGGCAGCGGATTCCGCCTATATCGCCCCCAGGGAAACGGCCCTGGTGACGACAGCATCGTCGACCTGCGAGCTGATCGGCTTTCTGGCCCTGAAGATGCGATGTCTTCGGGATCGTTTCGAGGAGATCGACGGGGAAGACCTCTTCAGCCGGAACTTTGTTCTGGCCGTTCTCACCGGAATTGTCGGGGACTCGAAGATGGGGAAGTTCATAAAAAACCACCGGGAGCGCTGGTTTTACAAACTCTTCTCCTCCCGTTTTTCCCGCATGCTCAGCGAGAAGACCCATCAGACCTCATCGAACCTCTCCTCCATGGAGGACATCTTCAAGGAGATCACCAGGCTCTCCCAGCTGGAAGAGCGATGTTTCAAGTACTTCATGAAATACAGACAGAGCCGGGGCTGTATTGCCTACACCGTCCTCGATGAAGAGATGACAAGTCCCCTCCCGGAGGAGACCGATATTGATCTCTTCGTCGCCACCGCCCGTTCGGTGGCGGATGCCCTGGCGGAAGAGAGCGGCTGCCTGGGAATGGTGGCCTACCACGACCCTCCGGAGGTTTCGGATCTTATCCAGTTTCGTATACGTCGCAGCCACTCCTTCCAGAATTTCGACCTGCGGGAAATTCTCTCCGCCGCCGGAATCGAGAACGGCGGCGGCCACGAAGGAGCCATCGGATTCCGGATTCCCAAAAAGGAGATATCGGACATCCGGGAATACTGCAGTCACCTTACAGATATCATCATCGGTTTATTTACACCCCCTCAGGGCAAAGTAAAATAGCCCGGAAGGCTGTGGTATACTGGGGTATGAGCACCGGACAGATCCCTCATGCATTTCCCTCCCCCAGACACAGACCACCGGAAGCAGGCAGCCTGTATGAGGCACCTGAACGGCTTCTGTCGACGATATCCTCCAGGACAGGGCAGATTCCCGCGGTACTGAACATTGTCGCCCCCATTGGATACGGAAAAACAAATCTGGCCGCCGCGGTCTGCCGTTCCCTTTTTTCCAGGAGTATATGGCTCAGCCTGACAGAAGGATGTGCCGATGAGCTGACCTTTAATTCCGACCTGCTCCTGTCAATCAGGGAGGCCGGACTTCCTGTTACGGGACATCAGGACCTTAGCGACGTTTTTCAACAACAAAGCCCGGTCTGCCTGGTCCTGGACAATCTGCATCTGCTGCCCCGGGGGACCTCCGGATTTGTTCTGGAGTTTTTCGCGTCCCTGCCGGAGAACAGCCTGATGGTTCTCTGTGCCGACGAGGACCACAGTCTTCCGCTTTCCCGCCTCAGGATCGACGATCGTGTTCTGGAAATTCGTATTGAAGATTTAACAGCCACAAAGGATGAACTCGCGGCGTTCTTTGTCCGCCTCGGATCTTCTCCGTCGGAGGAGGACCTGGAGCTTATTCTGCAGAAGACCGGGGGATGGTGGGCCTGTATCCGTCTTTGTGCGATCAGCTGGCGCCAGCTCGATGCGGCAGGCAGAAAGGCGTTTCTGAACCAGTTCAGGGCCACGGACCGCTTTATCCGGGAGTTCCTGACCGAAAACATCGATACCCATCTTGCTCCGGAACACCTGGATTTTTTACGGACCATTTCAGTCTGCACCCATATCAGAACCGAACTTGCATCCCGGCTTTGCGGGATCCCGGAGGATCGTATCCGGACTCTTGTACAGGAACTTGCGTCCCGCTTCATTCTGCTTCCCATCGGTCACGGCTGGTACCGACTTCCGGTCATTCTCAAGCAGCACTACTGTGCGGAACTCGACAGAAGCAGCCGGGAGAATCTGCACCGCAGGGCATCCGGGTGGTTCCAGTTACAGCATATGCCGAAACTGGCCTCCCATCATCTTCAGAAAGCCGGAATACAGTCTCCCCTGGCTCCCAGGGAAACGGAGATCCTCCTCCAGGCAGCTCAGGGTCTGAGCAATGCGGAGATCGGTGAACGCCTCTTTATCAGCCAGGGTACGGTAAAGTGGCACATGAACAGGATCCTGGAAAAACTCGACTGCAGCAACCGGACCGCTGCAGTTGAAACCGCAAGAAGAAACGGTTTTATCTCCGGCTGAAACAAACATAAATCCTAACCGTACTCCTGCCTTTGGATAGGTGCCCTCCTCATCCCCGGAGAAGTACACTCCCATACAGGGAGACGCGGGAATGAACGCCAGTCGTAAACGGTCCTATCAGATTCTCGCAGAGGGAACAATAACCCGGATAGAAGATGAACGGCTTTCGTCATGGATATTCCAGTCCCTGGAGGATGGAAAAACCCTCATGACCGGGCCGCAAATCGACAGTTCCGGCCTCTACGGAATTCTGTCGGCCCTGCGGGACAGCGGAATCGTGCTCCTGGGAATCAGAGAAGTCAAACCACCCCACAGAACAGGAGGAGACAGAAAATGAAGCATTCAATTTTCATCGCTGCATGTATTGCAGCCGTATCACTGATGGCAGGCTGCGCCAGCTTTACAGGGACCATCCCCATAGAAAGCGATGCACCAGAGGCGTTCTATATCTCACCCAAAAACGCCGACGGAATCAAGGACAGCCTGGCAATAGCGCTGGATTTCCCGGAAATAAAGGGACTGACAATCTCTTTCTATGAGTATTCGATTCAGCGTGACGACGGATCTTCGTTCTACAGTTATTCCGAGCGGGCGGAACGCCCTCCGTGGTATAAACGGATTATCGGCGCAAAGGCGGCGGTAAAACTGCCCCGGGAAATCGTCTGGGACGGCCGGGGAGACACGGGCGTTTTTGCCCCGGACGGGAAATACTACATGCTTGTACGTGCGGAAGATGCAAAGGGCAACCGGGGAGAAGCCGGGCCTTTTACGGTCATCGTGGACGATACCCCCCCGGCGGTACATGTAATGCTTCCCTATACCGTGTTTTCTCCCAACGGTGATAATAACCGTGATACCCTGGATATCTATTTTCGCGACGCTTCTCTGGAAGAAACCTGGGAAGCCCGGATTCGAAAAAGCGACAATACCCCGGTTCTGGACTACAGCTGGCAGAAGTTCCCCATGGACACCCGCTGGGACGGCAGGACTGAAACCGGAGAACTTATGGCAGATGGCGAATACATCTTCTCGCTAAGCTCCACAGACCTGGCGGGCAACAGCTTCAGCTGGGACAGCGGCCCCCTCTTGAAGGAATCCGCCCTCCCCCCGATCTCCGCCAGGCTTTCGGATACAATACTGTCCCCCAACGGAGACGGAATAAAGGATTCAGTAATTCTGTATCTTGACGCCGAAACGCCGGACAGGATTGTCAAGGCCGGGATATCTGTGATCGGGAAAAACGGTGCAAGTCTGGCCAGTCTTCCGGCGCCTTCGAGTTACCCGACAAGCATAACAATAAACGGTATAATGGATAACGGGCGCCCGATTCCTGACGGTATATATTATATCCGGTTCAACGTGGAATACCGCAACGGGGCTGTTCCCTCCACCGTGACACCTCCTCTTCTCATTGATACAGCTCCCCCGTCAGCAGTAGTCAGCGTCGATTACCGGCTCTTTTCTCCCGACGGCGACGGTCGCAGGGATGAGCTGAGCTTTTACCAGAGCAGCGAAGAAGCCTCTGCCTGGAGCGGATCCATAACCGACCAGAGCGGCCGCACGGTTTTTCGCCGCGATTTCGGTCCCCGGGCCCCCGGTTTCGTCTGGAACGGCCGGGACTCCCAGGGCAGGGCTGTTCCTGACGGCGTTTATACATACAGCCTTCAGGGTTCCGACGAGGCCGGCAACAGAGCCCTCCGGCGGATTGACGGTATTCGTGTCGATACCCGGCCCACCCCGGTGGCGCTGCGCTCCATGGATACCAGCTTCAGTCCCAACGGGGACGGGATCACCGAAACAGCCCGTTTTACCCCGGTTATAGAGATTACCGAAGGAATCAGCTCATGGCTCTTCGAGATCACCGACAGCAGGGAAACTGCAGTCTTCGCCCTTTCCGGAAGGAGCTATAACGATCTTCCCCGCACCCTTCTGTGGACCGGAGAAGGGGCTCCCGAAGGACTCTACGGCGGACGCCTTACCGCGGAATATGAAAAGGGAAATGTCGCTGTCAGCGTCAGTCCTGAACAGGTTGCCCTGGATATCAGCGGACCTGGAATCAATGTTCAGGTATCGTCACTTCCCTTCGGACCCGATGGAGACGGGGTAAACGACAGGCTGATGATCAAAATCGCTGTGGATGATCCCTCGGGAATCATCCTTCGGGAAGCCGAGATTCTCGATCCCGCGGGGAACGCCTTCCTTCGTCTGCCTGCCGCTGCTTTTACATCCGCAGGCTGGTCCTGGGATGGAAAATCCGCCTCGGGGGAGCTGGTACAGTCCGCTTCCGACTACACCCTCGTTGTCCGGTCCAGGGATACCGTGGGAAACGAAAGCCGCTACAATCTGGCAATCCCGGTGGATATTCTGGTAATCCGTGACGGAGACCGTCTGAAAATCAGTATCTCCAGCATTTACTTCAAACCGAACACTCCCGACTACATCAATGTGGAGCCGGAGACCGCCAAACGGAACCTTGCAACCCTGGACAGACTGGCTGAGATTCTCAAAAAGTATGCCGACTACCGGATCAGACTCGAAGGTCATGGCGTACGAATCTACTGGGACCAGCCGCAGCGCTGGCTGACTGAGGAAACCGAGGTACTGGTGCCCCTCTCCAGGGCCCGGGCAGAGGCCATCCGATCCGCCCTCAGCTCCCGGGGAGTCAAACCCGAACGCATGAGTATAGAAGGTTTCGGAGGTTATCGGCCGGTGGTTCCCCACGGAGATCTGGATAACCGCTGGAAGAACAGGCGGGTGGAATTTATCCTGGTTAAATAAGGGCGTCTCTAAAAACGTGGTATTTTTGCCATAGTCAAGGAGGAAAGATTTTGTAGCGCCCGCACCCAGCCACGAAATCCTCGATTTAGTGGCTGGGGAGGACCGCGGGAAATCTTGACGACGCAGGATAAGGGAAAAAGAGTAGTTTTTAGAGGCGCCCGGAAAAATATGCCGGGGGAGCTTCCGTCCCGTAGACAGAGCCTCCCCCCGGCCCTACAATACCCGCCATGGCAGACATCGCTGTAATCGGCGGCGGACCGGCGGGACTGTTTGCCGCCCTCAGGGCGGTACAGCGGGGGAACCGGGTGCGCATCCTGGAAAAGATGAAAAGCCCCGGCCGCAAGCTGCTCCTGAGCGGTTCCGGCCAGTGCAATATTACCCACGCGGGAGAGGTAAGGGACTTCCTTTCCCGCTACGGCGAGGCCGGCCGTTTTCTGCGCCCCGCCCTATTTCATCTGAGCCCCCGGGACCTCCTGAATTTCTTTGAACAGAGGGGTATCGGTTTCGAGACGGAAGAAGAGGGCAAGATCTTTCCCGCAAGCCGCCGCGCCCGGGACATTCTCGATGTGCTGATCCGGGAGCTCGAGGCATCCGGAGTTGAGCTTGTAAGCGGCATGGCTGTATCGTCCATACAAGCAGACAGGGACGGATTCACTCTCATGAGCAGAGGAGAAGTGATCGGTCCCGTGGACAGGGTCATACTGGCAGCCGGGGGGGCCTCGTATCCCTCCACCGGTTCCGACGGTTCGGGCTTTGCCCTGGCACAGCAGCTGGGACACGATATCGTGAGCCCCCGACCGGCCCTTACGGACGCGGTAATCCGGGACTTCGATATGGAGGAGCTGGCAGGCATATCCTTAAGGAACTGCAGGGTACTCCAGTACAGAAACGAACAGCTCCAGGCCCGCCTTACAGGGGATTTCCTTATCACCCATACGGGTTTTTCCGGCCCCGTCATCATGGATGCCTCCCGGAACATCTATCCCGGGGATGTCCTGGTTCCCGATTTCGGCGGCCACGGGGAAGATACGGAAGAGATAGTCCGGCGTTTTGCAGAGGAAAACGGGAAAAAACAGATAAAATCCTTATCCCGGATTCTCAGCTGTCCCGAAGCACTCCTTGAGAAGCTGCTTATCCGGGCCGGTATAGCCGGGGAACAGCGCCTGGGGGAACTCTCCAGAAAGATGCGGCGCCTGCTGGCCCGGATAATCGCCGAGACCCCCTACCTGGTTGACCGCACCGGGGGTTTCCAAAGAGCCAGAGTCACCGCAGGCGGCGTGAACCGCCGGGAAATCAGTCCCGGCAGTATGGAGAGCAGAATCGTACCCGGACTCTTCTTTGCCGGGGAGCTCATCGACATTGACGGTGATACCGGGGGCTTCAACCTGCAGGCGGCCTTCTCCACCGGGGCCCTGGCGGGGGACAGCTGCGACCAAAAAGACCAATAAAAACAATACGGTGTAAAACCTTGTTCCTTGGCAGCTTCTGCCGTACCCTCCTAATCGTTAATAATTTATCTATAGGAATATAGATCATGAAGGAGTCAAGGATGAGAAAGATCCGTATTGCATCGACCGTTTGTACTGTAGTTCTGATTGCCCTTCTCGCCTCCTGCGGGAGCGCTGTCTATACGGCAGGCACCTACACCGGAGAGGGAGAAGGTCACGGCGGAACGATTCGTCTTGAAGTTTCGGTGGACGACAAATCCATTACCGATATCACAATCACTGAGAACCCGGAATCGGATTTCAGTCTTCCCGCCATCAACAAGCTTATCGATACCGCCATCGAGAAGAACAGCGGTGAAATTGACAGCATCAGCGGCGCAACGGAGACCTCCGCCGGCGTAATCACCGCCATTCAGGCAGCCCTTGCCAAGGCCCGCACCGGCGAAGCGGCACCCCAGGGGGCAGAAAAAGAGCGCACAGGCGCCCGGGACATCAGCGTGGACGTGGCTGTTGTCGGTTCCGGCGGAGCGGGGCTCTCCGCGGCCATCGAGGCAAAGAATGCCGGCGCTACCGTGATAATCATTGAAAAGATGGCCGTTGCCGGGGGTAACACCAATTACGCCACCGGAGGACTCAACGCCGCTGAAACCAGCTTTCAGAAGGAGCAGGGAATCGAGGATTCGGCGGAGCTCTTCTTTGAAGACACCATGAAGGGCGGAAAGAACATCAACAATCCCGACCTGGTAAAAGTCCTGACCTCCCGCTCGGCAGACACAGTCGCATGGCTCACCGACCTGGGAGCGGATCTGAGCGACGTTGGACGCCTGGGAGGCGCCTCGGTTAACCGCGCCCACCGGCCCAAGGGCGGTAAAGCCGTTGGAGCCCACATTGCGGGTACCCTGCAGAAGGTTGCCGAAGCCGCAGGCGTCGAAATACTGCTGGATAACAGGGCAGTCGCCCTGGTAAGTCAGAACGGCAGCGTTACCGGAGTAAAGGTCGAATCCCCCGAGGGAAGCTATACCATAAACGCGAAGGCGGTAATTCTGGCAACCGGCGGTTTCGGCGCCAGCCCCGAAAAGATCGTCCGGTACAAACCCGAACTGGAAGGCTTTGGCACCACCAACCATCCCGGCGCCACCGGTGATGCCCTGGATCTGGTAAAGGACCTGAATGTCGCCCTGGTGGATATCGAACAGATCCAGACCCATCCCACGGTTGTCCCGGTCAAGAACACCATGATCACCGAGGCGGTCCGGGGTAACGGAGCCATCCTGGTCAACCGTGACGGAGTGCGCTTTGTCTCCGAGCTTGAAACCCGGGATGTCGTATCCGACGCCGAGCTGGCCCAGAAGGGAGGAACAGCCTTCCTGCTCTTCGACCAGGGCGTACGGGAGTCCCTGGCGGCCATCGAGAAATACGCCAGGAGCGGACTTCTTACCGAAGGAGCAAGCCTTGAGGAACTGGCGGCAAGCATGGACATTGATGCCACAGTTCTGGCGGAGACAGTTGAAACCTACAACTCCTATGTAGCCTCCGGTACGGATGCCGATTTCGGCAGAGCCAGCATGGCCCGGCAGCTGACCCAGGCGCCCTATTACATGGTAGAGGTGGGGCCCGCGGTCCACCACACCATGGGCGGAATCAAGATCGATACCGAAGCCCGGGTCATCAATAAGGACGGAAAGGCCGTTCCCGGACTCTACGCCGCCGGTGAGGTTACAGGAGGAGTCCACGGCGCCAACCGTCTCGGCGGCAACGCCATGGCGGACATTACAATCTTCGGACGCATCGCAGGCAAAAGCGCTGCTGAAGGTAAATAATACCTGCCGGAAAACAGGATAAACACGGGCCGGGGCCCCGGGGCCCCGGTCATCTATTTTCTATTATGGCAGTTTTAAGTACACTGGCGGGGAACATGAAACTCAGCCGGAAGATCTCCCTCTTTATCATCCTCATACTGATTTGTACGGTTTTTATAACCTCCTTCTTTTTTCTCAGCCAGTGGCTCGATTCCCTCCGCTTTCAGATGAGCAGCCAGGCCATGGACCTGGCGGAAACCCTGAGCAGGGCGGCGCAGATCCGGGAGAACATCAGCAGCCCCAATGGGGATATAATCATTCAGCGGGAGATGGAACGGATCCGGCTGCATACCCGCATTCAGTCCATCCAGATTGCAAACGTCGAGGGGCTCATCTACGCCCATTCCCTGGAGTCGGAAATCGGCAAAAGAACAGGGAATCCTCTGCTTCGGATGGTTCTGGAATCAGGCGAGGCGGCCCGGCGTGAGGAACGAAGCCTTACCTCCCCCTCCTTCCAGGCGGCAGCCCCGATCTACCACCGGGGTATTCTGTCGGGGGCCGTACTGGTTGAGCTTTCCTATGGACGGATCTACCAGGAAAACCGACGGAACATCATGATAATCGCTGCGGTGGCCCTGATTACCCTGGGCTGCGGAATTGTCCTGGCCCGGCTGCTGTCGACAAACATCAAGAAGAGCATCTTCGGTCTTGAACCGGTGGAGATCGCCCGCCTCCTTACCCAGCAGGATCTTATCCTCTCCACCTTTGACCTGGGAGTCGTCTTTTCCGACCAGGACGGCTCGACGAGCATGATCAATCCCGCTGCGCGGAAACTCCTGGGGCTCTCGCCGGAGGATAAGGACATCCGCATCGGGCCCTTTGAAGAAGGACCCCGGGAGTACCAGAGCAGGAACGGACGGGTTCTCCTCTGCCGCAGCTATCCGGTAATCGATCACCACAAGGAGGAGGCGGGACGGGTTACCGTTTTTGAAGACCTGACGGAGGCCCGACGTCGGGCCGAGGAGCTTACCGGAATGCGGCAGCTGACCAGCGCCCTCAGGGCCCAGAATCATGAATTTCTGAACAAGCTCCACAGCATTTCTGGCCTGATTCAGCTGAAGGAGTACGACGAGGCCCTGCGTTTTATCTCCGATGCCGCCGGGCACCGGGGAGAGCTTACAGCGGTGTTGACCCACAGGATACGGGAACCCGCCATAGCGGGGCTTCTGCTGTCAAAGTACAACCGCGCTGCAGAGGCCCGCATCTCCGTTACCATCGACGAAGAATCCTGCCTCTCCTCATCCTCCCCCTTTATTACTCCCCAGGATCTCTCCACCATCCTTGGGAATCTGCTGGAAAATGCCTACGAAGAGCTCAGGGGAAAAGAGGGAGGAGAGATCTTCGTCGGCATCTACGAGGGGGAACATTCCCTGCAGTGCTGCGTGGAAGATAATGGACGGGGAATCCCCGACCATATCCGGGAAAGCCTCTTCCGGCGGGGAGTCTCCACCAAGGGGGATTCCCGCGGAATAGGACTCGCCCTGGTAAAGGAGATAATCGACCGCCTGGGCGGAACAATTCAGATAGACGGAGTCCACGGTACCTCGGTGGATCTGGACATTCCCGGCTCGAAGGAGAGGCAGGCATAATGAAGATTCTCATCCTGGAAGATGACCCCATGGTCAGCTCGATAACCAGCCGCTTTCTGAAACAGATATCCCCAGATTTCCATGTCCTATGCGCCGGAACCATCGATGAGGCCCACAGGCTCTGCCGGGAAAACGACTTCGAACTTATGCTGGTGGACGTCTATTTCCCCGATAAGACGGGGGTGGATTTTCTCCAGGAGGAACGGGCCAGGGGAAACGCGGCTGCAGCGATCATGATAACCGCAGACAAAACTCCCCGTACGGTGGAACAGACCCTGGCACTGGGGGCGGTGGACTACCTGATCAAGCCCTTTGAGTTTGACCGCTTCAGCGAAGCCGTCCTCCGGGCCCGGGAGCGTATATCAAAAATACAGGACTCCGGAAGCTCGGATCTTGACCAGAGCCAGCTGGACAGTCTTATCCGTTCCGGCGGCCGCGTACAGGCAGAGCCCCTTCCTGAAAAAGGAATGGGGGCCCAGACCTACAGCATGGTAAAGGAGATCATTGAAAAACACGAAGACGACTTCAGCGCCCGGGACATTGCCGAAGAGGCGGGCCTTGCCCGGGTGACAGTGCGCCGTTACCTTGAAAGCATGCTCGCCGACGGCCTGCTTGAAATGTCGCCGGTTTACGGTCACGTTGGAAGACCCATGCACCGATACCGAAGGAGCCGGAAATAATGAACAAAAGAAAGCTTCTCACTAGCCTGGTGGCAGGTCTCCTTCTGGCGGGGATCTTCTTTCTTCTGGGCAGGCCGGAAAAGTATGACGTCCTGGTGGTCGGGGCCGGTGCCGCCGGCCTTTTTGCCGCCCTCGAGGCCGAGGCTGAAGGGGCTTCGGTCCTGGTTATCGAAAAGATGCCCACCATCGGGGGAAACACCATCCGGGCAACCGGCGGAATGAACGCCGCGGAATCTGAGGTACAGGAAAAGCTCGGAATTTCAGACAGCCTTGAATCCCACCTGGAAGATACCCTTCAGGCGGGACACAGGACCAACAATCCGGTTCTGGCGGAGATACTCGTGGAGCAGGCGAAGGAGGCGGTCAGCCGGCTCCGGGCCCTGGGGGCGGATCTGGAAGATGTGGGCTACCTCGCCGGCCACAGCGCGCCCAGGACCCACCGGCCCACCGGAGGAGCCCCCGTGGGAACTGAAATTGTACGGGTGCTGGAAGAAGCCCTGAAGGAACGGGGGATACCGATCCGGCTGGAGACACGCATTACAGGCCTTATCCGCAAAGGAGACGGCGTAAAAGGGGCCCTGGTGCGGGACAAGACCGGCAGGGAATACCGGATACTCAGTTCCGCCCTGGTTCTGGCCACAGGCGGCTACGGCGGCAGTCCCCGCACCTTCGTTCGCTACAATCCCGCCCTGGCGGGATTCAATACGACCAACCATCCCGGGGCTACCGGGGACTACATTCCCCTGGCAGAAGATATAGGCGCCCGAATGGTGGACATGGACCAGATCCAGGCCCATCCCACGGTGGAACCGGACCACGGAATCCTGATAACCGAGGCCCTGCGGGGAAACGGAGGAATCCTCGTGGACCTTATGGGCCGCCGCTTTACCGACGAACTGGCCTTCCGGGACATCTTGAGTGCCAGGATCCTGGAGCGGCGTAACGGAACAGCCTATCTTGTTTTTGACGACAGGGTCCGCAGGTCCCTGTCGGCGGCGGAGAATTATATCCAACGCAACCTGGTAAAAAGCGCAGATACCCCTGAAGAACTCGCCGGTAAGCTGGGGATCGACCCTCCCCTCTTTTCCGGGGAGCTGGAAAACTACAACAGGATACACCACTCCGGTCTGGATGACCCCTACGGCAGGAGCGGGCTCAGTATTCCCCTTGATACACCACCCTACTACGGCATCAAGGTATCGCCGGGAGTACACTACTGTATGGGAGGTCTTGCAATCGACGATCACACCCGGGTGCTGCGGGACTCCGACGGAAAAGCGATCCCCGGTTTGTATGCCGCCGGAGAGGCGACGGGGGGAATCCACGGAAACAACCGCCTGGGGGGAAACTCCCTGGCAGACGCGGTGATCTTCGGCCGCATCGCCGGTCGCGAGGCGGCGAGAAAATAAAAGCCTACTCTTCCGAGGTGGCGTAATCGAGGATGATCTCCTTGGTCGCCTCTTCCCGGGGCAGGTCACAGGCGATCCGCCCGCCTGCGAGCACCAGAACCCGGTCGCACATTCCGAGGATCTCTTCGATCTCCGAGGAGATCAGAATCACCGAGGCCCCCTTGCCGATAAGATCGTTTATTGAGTTGTATATATCCACTTTGGCCGCGGCATCCACACCCCGGGTCGGTTCGTCCATTATGTAAATCCCCGCCCTGCACATGAAGGAACGGGACAGAAGAACCTTCTGCTGGTTACCCCCGGAATAGAAACGCAGGATGTCCTTGAACTGCCCCGGGAGGATACCCAGACGCCGGATATATTCCCCCGTCAGCTGGCGCATGTACAGCTCGTTCAGAGCCAGGCTGTTCAGAAAGCGCGACAGGGTGGCGATGGTCAGGTTGGTTATCAGGTTCAGGGGCGGGAATATGCCGTTCTCCGACCGGTTTTCCGGAACCAGGATTACTCCGCTCTGCATGGCATCAAGGGGATGATTGAACCGGACCTGCCTTCCGTGGAGAATTATCTCACCCCCGTCATAGGGAGCCAGGCCGAATAGGCAGTTGCTCAAGAGAGTCCTCCCGGAGCCCATGAGACCGGTAATTCCCAAAATCTCCTGTCTGCGCAGGGAAAAGGAGACGGAATGGAGTATCGGTTCGCTGGAGAGTTCCCTCACCTCCATAATCGTCCCCCCGGGACGCAGGGAGAGACGGGGATAGCGCTCCCGGTGGGGGTCCTCTATCATCATGCCCACCAGGGTAGTCTTGTCGATCTCGTGGACCCGGTTTGTCGAAACAACCCGGCCCTTGTGAATCACCGTTACCCGGTCACCCACCCGTCTGATCTCGTCCATTCTGTGGGAGATGTAGAAAATTCCCTCCACCCTCTCCTTGAGCTCCTCGAGGATCTTGAAAAAGAGGTTGCGCTCGATCTCTCCCATGGCGGCAGTGGGTTCATCAAAGATCACCACCTCCGCTCCGGAGACATAGGCCTTTACCGCAGAAAGAAGCTGCCGTTCCGCGTAGCCCAGGCGGCTTACCCGCAGGGCGGGGTTGAAATCGATGCCGAAGTACCTCAGAAGCTCCGCGCATTCAAGCTCGGTACGGGACCGGCTGAAGTAGCGGCACAGGCGGCCTTCCCTGGCATAGCGGTCAAAGAAGACATTCTCCGCAACACTCAGGTTTCCGAAGAGCTGATTGTCCTGGTGCTGATAGAAGATTCCCCCCTTGCGGGCGGCGTGGAAGGAATCGAACTCTATCTCCTCACCCTTCAGACGGATGGAACCTGAATCCCTGGAATAGAGGCCGCTGACAATCTTCATGAGGGCTGATTTACCGGATCCGTTCTCACCGATTATTACGTGGACTTCCCCCGGTAACAGATCGAGATCGATGGAGTCCAGAAGAAACTCATTGTCGAAGTTCTTACTGATATTTTCCAGTACCAGCAGCGGAGAACTCACCGTCTATACCCTACCCTCAAAAACATTGATGGAAGTATGCAGCTGGATGTTTCGCACAAAAATCTGATGCTTATACTCATCGGAAATGGATGGATTCGTTATAACCTTGTCCGCAAGCTTCAGGCTCCCCAGGCGAAAAAAGGCATTCCGGTTGAAATTATCCCCCAGGCAGAGGAGAATCTTCTCTTCCGCCGACTCCATGGCCGCCTCTATAAGCTCCGCCTTTTCATGGCTTGCTACGCTTACCTCCAGGTTCTCATCGATGCCTTCGACCTCGGCAAACAGCCGGTTCACATGAAAGCGGCGCAGGTTGGCCACCGAGAGGGAGCCGTAAAGGGACCTGCCGTCATCCGCCACGTCTCCTCCCAGGAGGACCACCCGGTTGGCGGGCTGCCGGGCGATTTCCGTGGCCACGGGGATATAGTTTGTGAGGACTGTAATCCCGTTCTTTTCGACTATGCGCCGGGCGATACAGTCGCAGATATCGCCCCCTGTGAGCATTATGACGTCCCCGTCTTCTATCATGTTGAGGGCAACCGAAGCGATTTCCCGGGAGTCCTGGGATACATCAGGATTTTTCTCGACCTGAACAGATTCCTCGATCTCCCGCAGAACAGCGCCGCCGTGGGTACGGGTCAGGATACCGTCCCGCTCCAGTTTTTCCAGGTCCCGTCGGATGGTCACCTCCGAAACATTGAGCATGGAGCTCAGGGCGTGGACCTCCACCTGTCGGTTTTCCCTGAGAAAGTTCTTTATAATCCGGTTTCGTTCAACTGCAAACATGACAAACTGGTCATTACTATACGGGATTGCAGCTCTCTTGACAATCAAAAACTCCGTGTTCCCCGGGAAATGAAAATAAACGATAAGAAACAAAACTTTTTGTTGACGGCTGAGGTAACCAATGATAGGATTTATTCATATTCGTAAGCAAACGAACATCGTTTGCGAGCGTTTTTTTATTACACGCGTGCGTGAACGTACACACGAGATCATACTGTCGGTCCTGTGATCGATGGATTATGATACTATCTTTCTTAAAAGGAGTTTTTATGAAGCGAATTGTACAAGCACTGGCAATTCTCGTCATCATCGGCCTTGCAGCTTCAATGCTGGTGGCTGAAGGTCAGAAGGAAGGGGATCAGAAGGTTGTAGGTATCGCCATGCCTACCCAGTCCTCCCAGCGTTGGATCCAGGACGGCGGCAACATGAAGGACATCCTCGAGGAACGGGGCTACAAAGTCGACCTGCAGTACGCCGAAGACAACATCGACGCTCAGGTAAACCAGCTTGAGAACATGATCGTCAAGGGCGCGGATGTACTGGTAATAGCCTCCATCGATGGCGAATCCCTTACCAACGTACTGGAAAAAGCAGCGGCCCAGGATATTCCCGTTATCGCCTACGACCGCCTTATCCGCAACTCCCCCCATGTAAGCTACTACGCCACCTTCGACAACTTTCTGGTGGGCGTGCTTCAGGGAGACTACATTGTCGAAAGTCTGGGACTCAAAGAGGGCAAGGGCCCCTACAACATCGAGATCTTCGCAGGATCCCCCGACGACAACAATGCATACTTCTTCTTCAACGGCGCCATGTCCAAGCTCCAGCCCTACATCGACAAGGGCCAGCTGGTAATCCGCAGCGGACAGACTGAATTCGACCAGGTTGCAACTCTGCGCTGGGACGGTGCCACTGCTCAGCAGCGCATGGACAACATCCTTACCGCCCACTACTCCGGCGCCAATGTGGATGCAGTCCTCAGCCCCTACGACGGAATATCCATCGGTATTCTCTCTTCCCTGAAGAGCGTCGGTTACGGCAGCTCCAAACCGATGCCCGTTGTAACCGGACAGGATGCGGAGCTTCCTTCCGTAAAATCCATCCTGGCGGGGGAACAGGCCCAGACAGTCTTCAAGGACACCCGGGTTCTGGCACAGCGCGCTGCCGACATGGTCGATGCCGTACTGCAGGGTAAAAAGGCAGAAGTCAACGACACCAAAACCTACGATAACGGTGTAAAGGTCGTTCCTTCTTACCTGGAACAGCCGGTCTCTGTAGACAAGAGCAACTGGGAAGAAGCCCTTATTGCTACCGGATACTATACCAAGGACATGTTCTAAAAAGAATCCGATAAAACGACCGGCGGCACTGGTGCCGCCGGTTTCACTGTATATTCTTCCGGTATATTCCGGAATCACGAAGGCAAGAGTATGGCAGATATTCATCTGGAAATGCGCCGGATAACCAAGAGGTTTCCCGGTATAACCGCCCTGGACCAGGTAACAATGCAGGTCAACAACAGAGAGATACACGCCCTGGTGGGAGAAAACGGAGCCGGCAAATCCACCCTCATGAAGGTCCTGAGCGGGGTGTATCCCTACGGCAGCTATGAGGGAGAGATTTTCCTGAACGGGGAGGAGTGCCGTTTCAGGGATATCAGGGAAAGCGAACGCCTGGGCATTGTAATAATTCATCAGGAGCTGGCCCTTATTCCCTACCTCTCCATTGCGGAAAATATCTTTCTCGGAAACGAACAGGCAAAAAACAATATAATAGACTGGTTCAAAACATCCTCCCGGGCCCGGGAACTCCTTGCAACCGTCGGGCTGGATGAGAACCCGGCGACCCTTGTGGGAAATATCGGCGTGGGAAAACAGCAGCTGGTGGAGATTGCCAAGGCCCTGGCCAAGAATGTAAAGCTGCTGATTCTGGACGAGCCCACCGCCGCCCTGAATGATAAAGAGAGCAACCAGCTCCTGGATCTTCTCATTCAGCTTAAAAGCGAAGGTATCACCTCCATTCTGATCTCCCATAAACTCAAGGAGGTCGAAAAGGTCGCCGACGCAATCACGGTAATCCGGGACGGCAGGGTCATCGATAATCTCATAAAAGGTAACGACGAGATCGACGAAGACCGTATAATCAAAAGCATGGTTGGCCGGGAACTGACGAACCGCTTTCCCGAACGGGAAACGCAAGTCGGTCAAACCGTCTTTGAAGTCCGGAACTGGAGTTTCTATCATCCCCAGCACGAAAACCGGCTGGTCATAAACAAGGCGAACTTCAATGTCAGAAAGGGAGAGGTTGTAGGTTTCGCGGGACTCATGGGAGCCGGACGTACCGAACTGGTGATGAGCCTCTTCGGAAAATCCTATGGAAAGCGACACAGCGGGCAGATCCTTTTAAACGGGAGTGAGATTGTCATGAACAGCGTCAGCGACGCCATTGACAACGGCATCGCCTACGTTACCGAAGACCGGAAGGGTTACGGGCTCATTCTTATCGACGATATACGCCATAATCTGTCCCTCCCATCCCTGAAGAATCTGAGCAACAGCGGCATGGTCAACTCCTCGGAAGAGGTCCTTTCGGCGGAAAAATACCGGAAAAAGATCAGCATAAAATGCTCAGGGATTGATCAGAACGTCGACAACCTCTCGGGGGGAAACCAGCAGAAGGTTGTCCTGGGTAAATGGATAATGCTGGAGCCGGAAGTGCTCATACTGGATGAACCTACCCGGGGAATCGACGTGGGCGCCAAATACGAGATATACCAGATAATCAACCAGCTGGCTGCGGAAGGAAAATCGATCATCATGATCTCCTCGGAAATGCCCGAGCTCCTGGGTATGTGCGACCGTATATATGTTGTCGCCGGCGGAGAAATTGCGGGAGAACTTGACAGGCAGAAAGCCAGCCAGGAAAGTATCATGAAGATAATCATGAGCCATCAAAACCAGAGCAAGGAAATCAGCCATGGACAGCCTCAAACAGTACTTTAAATCAAATATTCGCCAGTACGGTATGGTGCTGGCCCTTGTCGTTATCATGTTCTTCTTTCAGATTGTTACCGGCGGGATTCTTCTGAAACCGGCCAACGTTACCAATCTTATACTGCAGAACAGCTATGTACTCATTCTCGCCGTGGGGATGCTGCTGTGTATCCTCACCGGAAACATCGACCTCTCGGTCGGGTCCGTCGTTGCCTTCGTTGGTGCCGTCTCTGCCGTAATGATGGTCGACTGGAACATGCCCGTGCTCCCTGCAATTCTGATAGCCCTTTTAATAGGAATCGCCGTCGGGGCTTTTCACGGGGTCTTCATTGCCTACCTGCGGATACCCCCTTTTATCGTAACCCTGGCGGGCATGCTTATTTTCCGGGGCCTGACCATGGTTATCCTGAAGGGACAGACAAAGGCACCCTTTGAGAAATCCTTCCAGGCCATTGCCGCGGGCTATATCTCGGGAGAGGGCTTAAGCATCGGCGGATTCAATATGATTGCCGTTCTAACGGGAATTGTACTGTCCGCCCTGTTCATACTGGGAATCGCCGTTAATCGCCGCAACCAGAAAAAGTACGGCTTTGAGGTTCTTCCCACCGGCTTCGAGACGATCCGCGCCCTTATCGTGGTGGCCGCCATCAACTGGCTGACCCTCAGTCTGGCCCTCTACAACGGGATTCCCGTCGTAATGGTTGTACTTTTCGGCCTTGTACTTATCTATACCTTTATTACCCAGAAAACCATCTTCGGCCGGCACATCTACGCCCTGGGAGGAAACGAGAAGGCCGCAAAACTGTCGGGAGTCAAGACAAAGAGGGTCATGTTTCTGGTTTATACGAACATGGGACTGCTCTCCGCTGTTGCCGGAATGGTAGTCGCCGGCCGTCTGAACGCCGCAACCCCCAAAGCGGGAACCATGTTTGAGCTCGATGCCATTGCAGCCTGCTTTATCGGCGGTGCTTCAGCATCGGGAGGTATCGGGACTGTAGTGGGAGCTATAGTCGGAGGCCTTGTTATGGGTGTTCTGAATAACGGTATGTCCATTATGGGAGTGAGCGTCGACTGGCAGCAGGCAATCAAGGGAATGGTTCTTCTGGGTGCCGTATGTTTTGATGTGTACACGAAATCAAAGTCTCAGGCGGACTGATTCTCGTTCACATACCACCTCCTTTTCTGGTGCTGTCCGGGATAAGCCACGGACAGCACCTCTTTTTTTACCCTTTTCTCTTTTTCCCGGGAGGAACGAAAATAAGGGTCACCAGAACAAGTCCTCCGAATCCCACATAGAGCAGGGTAAAAAACCAGGGGGGAAAATCGTAGAAAAGTACCGTCCGTATCAGCCTGCCCACAAAGGAGATCTCCTCTTCCGCCGACTGCCCCGCCGCCTGCCGCAGGCGATACTCCCACAGGGTGAGGGGGCACCAGATACCCATTACCGCTTCAAAAGCAACCAGAAGAACCGAAAGAAGGTGGATGATCCTGAACACCCGGTTGCGCACCCAGTTCCAGCCCAGGAGCCATCCGACGAGTATGGATGCCTCTCCGCCGACTGTGAAAACCAGGTAGCAAAGGTGTATGAAGACGATAAAATCCGCAAAGAGGGACAGCAGATCGGCGTTAAAGATTGCCGGCATACTGTAATGATACACCCGGAAAGACCTCCGGACAAAAAAAACCGTGGGGGGATCTACCTTCCCCCCACGGTTCACACACAAGAGATGAAGAGGCTACTCAACTACAATAAACTTTCCCCACATGCCCCTGGCACGGTGGTTACCAACGCTGCAGTAGAACTCGAACTCACCGCTCCGGTCAGCAACGAACTCAATAGTTTCGCTTCTGCCTCCAGGAATCTGTTTGGTCGCGGCATCGAACTCATCGAGAACCCAGTCGTGGAAACCTCCCCCGTTGGTATAGGTCAGCCGGATGGTATCACCCTTTTTGACCCTGATCTCTTTCGGCATATAGTCAAAGCCTTCGTTGGTGACGCTGATCTCCTTTACACCGGGGCCCTGACCGGAGAGATCAACAACTTCCTGGGCCGCGAGGGGTAAGAACGCTGCACTCAACAGCGCGATAAATAAAATCTTTTTCATGTCTATAACCTCACTATTCTGATCATTATTGTCAAGTATTATTTGTTCGGCACCAGGATAAGCATGCCTCCGCTGCCTGCAGCGGCGGCTATCAGGTACTGATAATAGAGCAACCCGGGAATGAAAAGCGGCAGCAGCCCCGCTGCAATCTGCACAACACCGCCGATAATAAAAAGCCGAGGAGTCCACCAGCGGGCATTCACCAGAAAAGCGACTCCCATCAGCAGCAGCCAGAATACCCCCAGGTAGGATATCAGCCACATGATTCGGGGTACCATGAATACAAGAAAAGAGACGACCATACCGAAACCCACCGCGACTATCCAGAGGACCATGATCTTCCGCAGTTTTACCGACTTCATGGGCATATAGAGGACCATGGGGATAAATCCGATTATCGTAAGAACCAGCCACACCCAGTTTACCCGCGGATCAGGCCAGTAATGTGTAGCAAGCCAGCCGACAAGCTCCACAATAGCCCAGGTTACGAAAACGATACGTGGTTTATTCCAGACACCTTTCATGGGAATAATATAACTAATTTTGTAATATAAAGAAACTTTCCCTTTTTTTTGTAAATAAACCAAAGCTGTCATATAATGATACCGGGGGTAGTTATCATGAAAACTATTGTTTTTCTAATGATCTGCTGCACCCTGTTTATTTCATCATGTGAAACCCTTAGCGACATTGAACAGGGTGCATCGAAAATCTCAGGGACCATGTCAAAAGGTGAAGCTGCAGGAGGAAGCGCAACAAGCCTTGGCTCTGTTGACTTCCGCAAGGATGAGGTTTTGTGTTCCGTCAGCGGCAACGAAGCGCGGGAAAAAGCCCGCTATCTTCCGGCGCTGATCCTTACCGCGCCCACGGCGGCAACCGGCAATCAGGCGGAGGTAATGTATCCCGACGGTAAAAAGGACTGGACATACATTGTTTTGCCCTCCCGCAAGGCAAATGAGGCTGACCTGAAGATTGGTGAATCCGTACTGTATATGTATTACCAGAGCGACGACGAAGACATGACCCAGGAGAAGTACCGCAACAGCAGCTGGAGCTTTGGTACGGTAACCTCCACGGACGAACTCTTTAAAGGGGTGGTGGAGATCGACGGCCGCCCCATGCTGGTTCAATGGATCAGGATTGCCCAGTAGCCTCAAGGGATTGCAGTCTCCCGGGGAATGCACTATATTCAGCCCATGATCCCCTTAGGTGTCCCAGTCAACGCTGTTATTAAGTCCATAGGTTCCGGCCGCTGTATGCTGCTGGTCGAAGGGCGGGAGGTCCCGATGAATATCTGGGAACTCCCCCCTAAAAGCAAACCCGGCGGAGAACTGGAAGTTACCGTTTACAACGATGCAAAAGAGAGCCTCAAGGCAACTGTACTCAAACCCTTCGCCGGTCTGGATGAGTTCGCAGCTCTGAAGGTCAAGACTGTCAACGACTGGGGTGCCTTTCTTGAGTGGGGGCTGCCCAAGGACCTGTTCCTTCCCAAAAGGGAACAGACCCGCCCGGTACACCCTGGGGAGAAAATCGTTGTGCGGGTCATTCTGGACCACGAAAAAAAGGGCCTCATTGCAACGAGCAAGCTTGACTCCTGTTTCAACTACCGCCCGGCAGAAATTAATCCGGGAGACCAGGTTGACCTGCTCATTTTTGAGGAGATCAAGATCGGCTTCGGGGTCGTTGTCTCCGGACGGTATCGGGGAATGATCTATAAAAACGAAATATTCCAGGATATTGAAACAGGTCAGCACCTGAAGGGAACAGTAAAGAAGATCAGAGAAGACGGAAGAATCGACTGCAGCCTGAACCCGGTGGGCTTCAATGCCGCCATGGAAGCTGCCAAGGAGACCATCCTCACTGCCCTGGAAGAACAGCGGGGGTTTCTTCCCCTTCACGACAAGAGCTCCCCGGAAGATATAGCCTCCGCCCTGAACATGAGCAAGAAGAACTTCAAGAAGGCATCGGGGATTCTCTTCAGGGAAGGAAAAATCAGTATCGAGGATCAGGGTATCAGGCGGAAAAAGCTATTCCCAAGGGAAAGACGAGGGTAAAGCGGGTCCCCTGCGGACCGGTCTGGATGCTGATTTCGCCCTTCAGCTGTTGGGCGAGGATTTCTATGAGCTGCAGGCCGAAGGATTGACGCTCCTTTTGCGGATCGAAACCCACACCGTCATCCCGGATTTCCAGCAGCTTTTTATCGCCCTCCCTCAGAAAGCTTACCCAGATATTTCCCGTTCCGCTGTCCGGAAAGGCATACTTGAAACAATTGGTCAGTATTTCATTAATGATTATGCCGCAGGGAATAACTTCGTCATGTTCCAGAGGGATGGGGTCAATCTCGGAATGTATGGTAATGCCGCTGAAGAAACTGACGCCGTGAATATTGCTTATCAGCTCATTCAGGTAATCCTCGATTGAGAATTTCCCGGGATCCCCGGCTTTATACATCTGTTCGTGAATCAGGGCCATGGAGTAAATCCGCTCGTTCAGCTCTTCCATCAATTCAGAGGGGTCGGTATGGTCCTTCTGCAGATTAAGCTGGATCATGCTTTGAATCATCTGCATGTTGTTCTTTACCCGATGGTGAACCTCCCGGACAAGAAGTTCCTTCTCTGCCAGTCGTGCCCTGGCTTCCCGTTCCCGTTCTCCCAGACTCACGACAAGCCGCTCCTTGTAGACGGCATAGGCCCGAACCAGGGCGTAGACAAGAACGGTGGTAAGCACCACATAAAGCCAACCCTTCAGGGTTTGAAACCTCATGTAGAGTCTGATATCCGGGAACAGTATGCTCAGAAGAGAATCCGAAAGAAGAATCCAGAGAAAACCGAACAGGAAGTAGATACCCGCGATCAGAACCGGGGCTCTGAAGAATCGTTTACCCGACACTATTTTACCTCATTAAAAGACCCGCTCCCGAGATGATATGATCGGCTGCTCTTTCCGGAGGTCCCGATACCGTCGATGGCTATAACGAAGGGCCGCCTGGTCCTGGGGCCGACAGGAGAAGGCAGCAGGTTTCGCGGTATGCCGGCAAAGTCATCCATGGAACCTGTATACTCCGGTAAAAAGCGTCTTGTAAAGCCTTATGAATTGTATATACTACAGCCAGGGAATGCAAATTCTCCCTTCCAGGAGCAGATATGGAACGCAGGTGGTGGAAAGAGGCTGTTGTCTACCAGATATATCCCAGAAGCTTTAAAGATACCAATGGCGACGGGATCGGAGATCTTCAGGGAATAATCGAAAAGCTGGATTACCTTTCCTATCTGGGAGTGGATACCATCTGGCTGAATCCGGTTTACCGGTCTCCCAATGACGACAACGGATACGACATCAGCGACTACCGGAACATAATGGATGAGTTCGGCAGCATGGAGGATTTCGACGAGCTGCTTTCGGCGGTCCATCAGCGGGGCATGCGGCTCATAATGGACCTGGTGGTGAACCATACCTCCGACGAACATTCCTGGTTCATCCGGAGCCGGGAGTCCCTGGATAATCCCTACCGGGATTACTATTTCTGGCGACCCGGGAATGCCGGGGCCCCGCCTAATAACTGGCGCTCCTTTTTTGAAGGTCCCGCGTGGGAGTATGATGAGAAGACCGCCCAGTGGTATCTGCACCTCTTTACCCGCAAACAGCCTGATCTTAACTGGGACAACCCGAAAGTCCGCGACGAGGTGCGGGGAATAATCCGATTCTGGCTTGAAAAGGGAGTGGACGGCTTTCGCATGGACGTCATTAACCTGATCTCGAAACATCCGGGACTTCTCGACGGAAAGGACAGCTCAAATCTTTCGGGACATGAATACTTTGCCAACGGCCCGAAAATCCATGAATACCTCCGTTTTGTACAGGAGAGCCTGGGAGACCGGGACGTAATGACCGTGGGCGAAACCGTCATCGCCGATCTGGACACTGTGGCAGAATATGTTGACAGAGAAACGGGCAGCCTGGATATGGCCATCAATTTCGAGCATGTTACCCTGGATCGGGGCGTGGATTCCTTTGACCCCCTGCCCCTGGACCTGAAGGCTCTGAAGGACTGCTTCTCCCGCTGGCAGAAGAAACTCGACGGCCGGGGCTGGAACTGCCTTTACATGAGCAACCACGATCAGCCCCGGCAGGTCTCCCGCTTCGGTGACGACAGGGATTATCACCGGGAATCCGCCACCATGCTGGCTACGCTGCTTCATACGATGCAGGGGACACCGTTTATCATGCAGGGAGAAGAGATCGGCATGACAAACGTCGACTTCCCCTCCATCGAGGACTACCGGGATGTGGCAACCCTCAACTACTACCGCGAACGACTGGCCGCAGGGGACAACCCGGAATCCATCCTGAAAAGAATCCGTCAGTGCAGCCGGGACAACGCCAGGACGCCGATGCAGTGGAACAACCAGGACAATGCCGGTTTCAGCGAGGCCGGGCCCTGGATCAGCATAAACCCGAATTTTCACTCCATCAATGTTAAACGGGAGGTCGAAGACCCCGACTCGATACTGAATTATTATCGCAGGCTGATCTCCCTGAGACGGGAATACCCGGTTTTTGTTTACGGCAGTTTTTCGGAAATTCAGCCGGAGCACCCCCTGGTATTTGCCTACAAGAGAGAGTTCGAAGGATCAAGGCTGCTTGTCGTCCTGAACCTGAGCGGCAAAGAGTGCAGTTTTGAACTCCCCGAGGAAAGATCAGGAAGGCTGCTTATAGGCAATTACGACGGCAGACAGCATATTACCGGAACCCTCGCACTGCGCCCCTACGAGGCTATGGTCCTTATATCCGAATAAGCGCCCCGGAGGTCGGGACTATTCCCAGGTGGCAATATCCAGGGGATTGAAATCCTCCAGAGCTTTGGACTCTTTCCGGGAAAATACCCTGCAGGAGGGGGGCGACAAAGAGATCAGGTGATAATACCTGCGGCTGTCTTCACCGTAGATCCAGTAGTCACCGGGTCCGGGATTCAGCTGCAGCGGCCGGAAGGTAAAAACCGATGACTCTTCGGGAATAAAATAGGACTCTTCCGTAAGCAGGAACCAGAGGTTCGTTCCAAGGGGGGCAAAGAGAATCAGGCCCAGGAAAAGAAAGACCAGAATCCCCAGGGTCCTGAGGGCTGTACGCAGAAGTCTCTTCATTATCATGGCAGGCATCTTAGCCGGAAAACTTCAAATATGCTACAATCCTGTATCAGATGAGGCGGAAAAGACGGGTCTCCCCGAAAAGCTATTCCCTTGCCCGGCTGTTGTCAAAACAACCTAAAAGCCTGGCCAGACACCCCCTGTATCCCCGGATGTTTCAGTTCTACAGGCTTTCGACAAGTCTTAAGTCCCTGCGATTCAGCCGCCGCTGCTACTCCCTTCTGGATCGGGCGGTTATTGCCCCTGAACACCTCGGAAACTTCTATAAGACCTATCGTCTGCCGAAGGATCCTTTTTTTCCCCTGTTTTTTGCCATCAAGCGGGACTACCTGAACCACCGGAAGGATCTTAAACGACGTCGTGAGAGCTATATTCTGGCCCGGGTGCGGGAGCTTGACCCGCAGATACTAAGGTTTATCCGCTACCTGGGAAAATTGGAGCAGAAACTCAACGCCGCCGGCAAAACCCCGGTATGGGAAAAAACCGTCTACCCGGGGAGCAAGAAACGGGCAGACGAGTATCTGCGCTGCAGCCTCGATCAGTGGATCCAAATATTCAGGTCCTTTGGCGATGGACTGCAGAAACGCTACCCCCGTAAAGCGGGAATTGCAGACTGGGAGCGGGTCTTTGCCGCCTTTATTCTCGAGTGTCCCCCCGGAGAAGATTCTGCTCATTACCCCGATGAGGCGCTGGTACGACGCCAGTACCGGAAGCTGTCCAAGCTTTACCATCCCGATTCGGGGGGTAATCCGGAACATTTCCGTCTCATCAAACAGGCCCGGGATATCCTGACCGAGGGCTTCAGAGAGTAAAGAGCATCAGCGGGGACGGGCAGAAAGCTCTAATTACCGGAAGGTCCTTGGCTGAACAGTAGCCCCGGGAAAGAAAACCCTCATCCAGGCCTTTTTCCGTAAGTACCTGCAGATGGGTATGATGAAACCAGTTGCCGTTTTCATCGAAGTCCCCCACCACAGCAAAGCGCTCTCCTGCCCTGAACTCCCTGTTCCGGGGAGGCAGGGATGCGAGGGACAGATGTCCGTAGAGACTGTAGAAGGTCCGAAAATGGACAGAGGAGTGCCGGAGCAGTACGAAGGCGCCGTAGTTGCCCTCCCCTTCCTCGTAGCCCTGGAACTCAACCACTGAATCCAGAGGGGCATGCAGGCCCGTTCCGGCGGGAACGATTATGTCCAGTCCAAGATGAAAGAAGCGCTCCTCCCGCTGCATCTGAGGACAGGAGGAGAGGAGCTTTCTCCGGTCCTCCATATAGGATGCGAATCCCCAGGTACAGCGTCCCGACATCTGCTCATCGATGATGTGCTGGTACCGCCGCTGGTCCCTGGGATCGATTCCGTCGAAGAGGCTGCTTTCGGGAGAAAGATCAAGAATATAGGGGTCTCCCCGGAGGTCAGGAACAAGAGGGGCCCGTCTGGTATTTTCACCATAGAAGATATAGGGGTATCTCAGCTCACCCGATAAGCCTGTCATATGGGGAACTCCGTGGAACTGACAAGGCCGGAAACGGGAATTACTGGTTTTCCGTCCTTTCCGATTTCAACATTTTCCGGGAGCTGATAATCCGGATACATTTCCCTGAAATAGGGCAGGCTGTAGCTGTCGAGCTTTACCCGGATTCCGTCTTCACCGTGAATAAACGACGAGGTAAGGCCGTAGTAAACCTCTCCCAGGGGAGTCTGCAGGATGTAGCGGGGACCTTCGCGACCGCTTCCCTCCCGGCGGATTTTGGAAGCGATATCGATGACATCATACATGTCCACGGGATGCTCCCGGTTCCACTCCCGTTGAACGGGATGACCGGCCACATAAAGGTGATGAAACTCGATTCCCGCTTTACGGTAGGCAAAGGTGAGCTGACAGATCTCATCGGGAAAGTCGTTTATACCCCCCAGAAGCGGGGTATTGGCATACACGGTGATTCCCCGGTTTGTCAGACGGCGGGTGAGCCGACGATGTTCCCCGGTAAGCTGAGAGGCGTTCAGGAACCATGTTTCAATTTCCAGGCGAAGGGGGCCGGAAACACTCAGATGGTTCATGTCCGCCAGGGCAGTAACGAGGGGGCGGGAGAATACTTCCGGAGCGCAGGTGAATTCACTGCTCCGAATCCGCATTGCGTTTATATGACCGATTTTTCCAAGTTCCCCTGCTATTCTCTTCAGTCGGTACAGGGACTCGCCGACACCCGATTCCGGACGGACAATCACATCGCTTATGACGGGGTTTTCACGGAGATACTCGAACACCTCTTCTCCGGCACGGCAGTCCATCTCCACTCTGGTTTCGTGGACCCGGTCCAGCCCGGGGATACCGGTTGGAACGATGGACTCACATCTGAGAAGGGGCCGGAGAGAAAGCCCTTTGAGGGTTTCCGGGACATCCATGGGAACAGGAACATGCTGGATCCTTAAAGGGCGAGACCCCAGAAAGTAGGCGTCCTTGCCCATCTTTGCCATATACTGAATATCCAGGGTGCCCTCCGGATTTACCCGGATATTCGGCAGCTCCGTCGCCAGGGGGGCGAAGGACTTGAAGTAATCCGGAGTATAGGGGGTCCTGATCCAGATAAAGTTTTCCTCCCCCTCCACGGGCTCCACCGCCCATCCGCTGGTGTACCACTCCATCTTGCCGATGGGGGTAGCGGTACAGATTTTCGGTACGCTTCTGTCGGAGAGGTGCGCCCTCAGGTACTCGGCAATATCGATACCATCGGAAAGGGGCGACCAGTAGACGCTGTTTCCGTGGATGGGACTGCAGGGAATGTAGATATAATGCATCTCGGCGCCGGCACCCCGCAGAAGCTTGAAGAGCCTTGCCAGTTCCGGTCCCCGGTCGTTGCAGTCCTTCAGGAAAGGAGTCTGGATGTAAACGGCGATACCCGATTTTACAAGTTCCGTTATGATCTCCAGGCTGACCGGAGAGACCTCGTCGGGATGAATAAAATGGGTGGCGATTTCCATCCGTTTGCCGTGAAGCTGAAGCTCGTAGTTCTTGTGCTTCAGGAATTTCATCCAGGATTCATCCTTCCGGAGGAACAGATCGGGATAATAGGCCACCGAGCGGGTGGCAAGGCGCAGGGTCTGTACATGATCGATGGTCATAAGTCCGTCGATGGTGGCCTCCATGTTTCGACGGCTCAGAAAAGGGTCTCCCCCGGTAATGACAATCTCCTTTATGTCGGGAGAACTTCGCACATGCTCTATGGCTTTTTCGACATCCTCCACCGTGGGGTTCTCTTCGTTTCTCGACTCCTTGTGCTTGCGGAAACAGAAGCGGCAGTAGACCGGGCAGCTCATGTTCAGCAGATAAATAACCCTGTTCTGGTACATCTGTTCCAGAAGTCCCTGGTGAAACTGGCCTATCCAGGTGTTGGCATGACCCACCGGATCAAGCTCCTCCACGAAGGGCATGTACTGATAGGCGACATCCGGTGAGAGCATCATCTGACGCACTGTATGATAGGACAAACGCACCGGGTACATCTCCATAACCTTCTGCAGGTCCTCACGCTGACTGTCGGGGACCTCGAGGTTGGTCAGGTCCACCAGGCTTTCCACATCCTTCACCGAAACATAACCATGCTGAGGGATTACAAGTTCAAGCAGGGAGAGGAGATACAGATAGGGAAGCCTGATACCCCGGACTGTTGCGTCTGCCGGCCCGGTACCGTCAAGGAGGGGAACCAGGGCAGAAAAGAACCCCGCGGAATCATCCTCGAAACCGCAGGCCCTGAGCAGTCCGGTGAAGCGCTCCGTCCCGTCTCCTTCGCCCAGGAGGGCTCTGAACTCCGGCCCCACCAGGTCAAAGGTGGCGTAGTTCTCCAGAAACTCCCTGCTCTTGTCTTCCAGTAGGGAGAGCGGGACGCTCAGTTCCCTGCCCGAGTTCTTCAATACGATTCTGACTGCATCTGTTCCGCTGTTCGTCATTGGCCGTAATCCTTGTGTTGTTGTCGAAACCCAGTATAGGGGATGTCCGGGCGGATAACAAGGAAAGGGAGCTTCAGGCGAAGGTATTTCTGTTTCCCCCATAAACGGAAAACATGTTATTCTGAAGAGGAAAAATGGTTCATGTCATAAAATCGTACTCCGAAGATCCTCTTCGTTCTGCGGCACTGGCCATATCTCTGCTGCTTCACGCTTCCACGGCCCTGCTCTTCCATTACGCATATATCGATTCAGGACAGCAGCATCTGATTCTGCAGGAGTTTGCCTGGCATTTCCGCATTCTGCTGGCCCTATCCGCTGCCCTTTCGGTACTGCTGCGATTATTCCGGAAGAATGCTTCCCTGCTTCTCATTTTTAAAATAGGCCTCTTTTTCCTGATTACCTACCCCCTCGGACTGGAGGTCGGTCTGTTCCTTGTTCTCCTGCTTACGGTTCTTACGGAGATTTTCGCTTATCTCCCGGTAAAAACAGCAGTTCTATACTGCGTGCTCTGTCTGGGAACGGCCGGAACCCTGGGCAAACCCGGGTCTGCATTCAACTACCCCCGGGACAGCGCCGAAATCCAGGAGCTGATCACAGTAGGGCTTACAAGCCTTCTCTGCTCCTTTCTTCTTCTGATATACCGGCAGACAAGGATAAACCTCTCCACGGAGAAACATAAAACCGGGCATCTGAATTCGGTCATTTCCCAGCTTTCGGACGCCAATCTCGACTTTCAGCGTTATGTACACAGCGTGGAATACTCGGCGGTTCAATCCGAGCGGCGAAGAATAAGCAGTGAGATTCATGACACCGTCGGTTACTCCCTGACAAATATTCTGATGACCCTGGAGGCCGTCAGCGACCTGATCGACAGGGATAGCCGGAGGGCACATGAGGCCCTCGAACGTTCCATACGGGAAGCCCAGAACTGCCTGGAGGAGACCCGCCGTTCAATGCAGGAACTCAGGTCGAAGGAACAGAATGAGGCGGTGGGGCTTCAGGCCCTGGCCCACCTGGTCCGTTCCTTCAGCGAAGCCACGGGAATCAGGGTGAAAATGGAGTTCGGCAACGCCCCCAACAGCTTCGGCAGCAGGATTGACCTTGTGCTTTTCAGGATAATACAGGAAGGCCTTACCAACGCTTTTCGCCACGGCCAGGCGGATACGGTCAGAATCGCATTATGGATCGAAAACAGTGAGCTGCTTGTTTCAATACTGGATAACGGCCGGGGAACAAGCCAGATCGTCGAAGGAATAGGCATCAGCGGAATGCGGGAACGGGTGGAAAACATAAAGGGTACAATCAGTTTCAAAAACTATCCCGACGGTTTCAGTGTAAAGGCTGTACTGCCGCTTACGGAGGATGATAATGGACAGAATACGGGTAGTCCTCGTGGATGACCAGGTTTTATTTGTAGAAAGCCTGCAGACCGTTCTGGAGCTCAGGTCCGACGACATCGAGGTCGTGGGGACTGCCCATAACGGAGAAGAAGGGCTGGAGGTCATCCGGGCTGCCAGACCGGACATAGTCCTGATGGACGTACGGATGCCCGGGATGGACGGCGTAGAAGCCACCCGCAGGCTGCACCAGGAACACCCGGAAATCAAGGTTGTCATGCTGACAACCTTTGATGATGACGTCTACGTTCGCGAGGCCATGCAGTACAGCGCTGTAGGATACATTCTCAAGAATATCCCCGCCACCAACCTGATCAATTCGATCCGGGCTGTCATGGACGGAACGATCCAGCTTTCTCCCAGCGTCATGCACAAGATAGTCAGCCCTGAAATCGACCCTGAACCTGCTGTGAATGTCGGAAAAAAATCCCGGACTGAACTCCATGCCTCGGATTTCAGCCGCAGGGAGCGGGAGGTCCTCTACTTCCTGTCCAGGGGGCTGGATAACAGAACCATAGGAGAAAAACTCTTTATTGCAGAGCAGACCGTGAAGAACCAGATTTCAAGGATATATGGAAAGATCGGCAGCCACGACCGCTTCAAAGCAGCGGAAATCGCCCGGGAACTCGATATAGGCAGGTATATCTCCCGGGAGGACTAGATCCGTACAAGGGCCTCATTTTCAAGGGACTGAAGAAGCCGGTGAATGCAATTCTGAGCTTCCCGGGCTTCCCGTATCGGGACCTTCGCGGCCTTCCCTTCCCTCACGGAATCGAGAAAATCCATCAGGGCCATCCTGCGAAGGTCGGTTTCCGGCGGGAACTCTTCCACGCCCCTCTCCTCACCTGCAGTCCGGCGAAGTGTTCCGGTTTTCAGAGATGAGTACTCAGCCATAAGACGGGAGCAGACAAGACGGAATCCCGCCTCCCACCTGCCGGGAACGGCACAGTTGGAGGCAGCCAGGGAGACCAGGGCCCCGGATTTCATTACCAGGCAGGCTGTCGAGGTATCCTCGATGGTATAACCCGGTACCTCACGATGACAGATGTTGTCCCGGAACCCGACGACCCCGGCGGCCGGACCGAGAAGGTGCAGAACCAGGTCGAAAAGATGGATCACCTGTTCAAGAAGCTGTCCGCCGGAGATCTCCTCCCTTCGCCACCAGGAGGAATGAAGGGAATTGCACAGGTAAAAGCCCTGAAGCAGAGAAGCCGTACCGGCCTCCCCGGAGCGCAGCAGTTCCTTGATCCTGACAACCAGGGGATGAAAACGGTGCTGAAAATCAACCTGGGTAATCACCCCGGCAGCCTCCGCCGCCCTGACCATATTCTCCGCTTCATTCTCTTTGAGAGCCAGGGGCTTCTCCAGAAAAAGGTGGATGCCCCGCCCCGCGGCCTCCTCCACTTCTCCCTGATGCCCCCCGGGGGGCAGACAGACAAAGAGGGCATCGGGTTGTATCTGACCGAGCATTTTTCGGTGGTCCGTATACAGCGCTACCTTCCTGCCCAGCCGGGAGGCCAGGGCTTCGGCGCTTTCGATACGGCGGGAACAGAGGGCGACGATGCGAGCCTTGCCGCTGGCTTCGGCATTGAGGGCATGGGTCTGCCCCATGGAACCGGTGCCGATGACAGCGCATCGCAGTCTATTCATCCTGTTCTCCCTCTGTTCCTGATTCCGCTGCAGGGAATACCACCCCAAGCTTTATTGCCCGGGCCGGATTCTCCATGCACATCCGGTACTCCTCCTTTAGCTCCGCGTAGGGAACAAGCCGGTCGATTATATGATGCCCCGGTATGAGCCCCCGCCCTGTCAGATGCAGGCATTCGGCCTCTATGCGTTCGGCCCTCCAGCGGGGATGTTCCCTGTTGGGATCACTGGTGGCCCGGGAAAAGAGGATCTGCGGGCAGTTCATGTGGGCTTCGGCTCCCAGGTCCAGGCCGCCCCCCCAGGGGGGAGGAAAAGCTCCACAGACGACTCTTCCTCCGAAGGCAACACCGCGGAGGGCCTCCTGGAGGGCCTGCCGGGAGCCGGACATCTCAATAACCGCATCCGCGCCCATACCACCGGTACAAAGCTTCAACTCCCGTCCCACGTCAGAAGAACCCGGGTCCAGCACCCCGGTGGCACCCAGTCGCAGGGCCGCAGCCAGGCGCTCCTTCAAGGGATCGACAGCCACGACCTGCGCCGCTCCGGAGAGCAGAGCCATACGGATACAGAGAAGCCCGATGGCCCCCATACCGAATACGGCCACCCTGTCCCCCAGGCGGACCTGACTGTCCCGTAGGGCCGCCAGGGCAAAACGGGCCGGGTCAAGACACAGAGCGGAGCGCCAGTCAATCTTCGGCAGATGCCAGAGCCGGTCTGCGGGAACAAGCACATGTTCCGCAAAAGAGGAGAAGCCGAAAACACGCTCCCCTGCTGAAAAGTCCGTCACCCCCGAGCCGATGGCGGCAACCCTTCCTGCCACCATATTGCCGGCTAAAAAGAAGGATTCTCCACCCTCTTCCTTAATGTCCCCCGGTACTTTTTCATGGATTCGAAGTTCTTCGTTCCAGGTTCCCCTACGGGAAGGATACCCACGGGCCATGGAAAACTCGGTGCCATGTTTAATGGCCCCGTACTGAACTTTCACCAGAACCTCCCGCGGACCTGGATCCCGGCGGGGAATCTCCTTCCATTCCAGTCTTCCCGTCCCCTCCCCGACCTGCAGCACCCTGTTCACGGGATAATCCTGCAGTAGTCGCCGTGGGCCTCGAGCATGTCGTCGCAGAGGGAAACAATCTCGTCGATACTGAGCTCCGCCGCGGTATGGGGGTCAAGAAAGGCAGCCTGGTAGAGGGCCTCCCGGCTTCCCTTAAGGGCAGCCTCGATGGTCATGAGCTGCACATGCACTGCCGCACTGTTGAGGGCGGCACACTGGGTTGGGAGTTCCCCCGCATACACCCCCTGAACGCCGTTACGGTCAACCAGACAGGGAAGCTCCACCAGGGCTTTTGCCGGCAGGTTGGGAATGAGACCCCTGTTCGGCACATTCCCGTGGACCCGCCGGGGAGTTCCGCAAACGACTGAGTCCATTATGCCGGCGGCATACTCGTAGGATAGGCCCCCAGCCTCTGCGCGGGAATCCAGGTCCTTACCTTTCTCCTGTTCCCACTCCCGGATCTGTTCCCTGCAGCGGCGGGGATATTCGTCCAGGGGGATATGGTATTCCTCGATCAGCCCGGGATGCGTGCGCTTTATCCAGTAGGGAGTATACTCCGCATTGTGCTCCGAAGATTCAGTTACATAATAGCCGAAGCGCCTCATCATCTCGAAGCGCAGCCGGTCTTTATGCTCCCTGAGTCCTTGAGCCCTCCGCTTTATTTCCGGGTAGAGATCCCTGGCCTTGTGCTGTATTTCCAGCAGCCAGGCCATGTGATTTATCCCGGCAATCTTCCAACGGACTTCCTGCGGGTCGATGTCGATTCCGGTGTACTGCAGAAGCCGGGGGACGCAGATCTGTACGGAGTGGCACAGCCCGACGGTCCGGATCCCTGAAGCAGCCAGAATACCTCCGGTTACAATGGAGAGAGGATTTACATAATTAAGCAGAAGGGCATCGGGGCACTCCTTTTCCATCTCCTTAACGATCTCGAACATCACCTGCAGGGTCCGAATTCCCCGGAAGATCCCCCCGATCCCCAGGGTATCCCCGATGGTCTGCCTCAGCCCGTAGCGGGCGGGAATTTCAAAATCAATCACCGTTGCCGGTTCGTAGCCCCCCACCTGTATCGCATTTATGACAAAGTCCGCACTCCGCAGGGCAGCCCGCCTCTCATGATCACCGCAGAATCCCCGGACCCGGGCCAATCCGGCATTCAGTTTCTGGTTCATCCTGCCGATGATCGCCAGGGATTCCTCCAGCCGGACTCCGTCGATATCGTACAGGTGTATCTCGACATCCTGCAGAGCGGGAGTCTGAAAAACATCCCCCAGAATATTACGCACAAAAACCGTACTTCCTGCACCCAGAAAAGTAATGATCATATCCTTGTCCTCATACCCGCCATGCTAAAACAGCAGATTCCCGGGGTATATAGCAAAATGTGGAGTCCCATTGTAAAATGTGGAGAATGAAGTCCGGCGCTGAGTTTTTCAACACCATTGTTCCCTCCGCCGATATAAACCTTCTGTTCACAGGGTACGAACAGTGTCCTCCGGAAAAAGCCTGCGGCGGCATTCGTGCCCATTTTCTTCTGCATTATGTACTGTCCGGCGGCGGAACGGTACTCACCGGAAAAACGACCTCCCGTATCTCCGCGGGGGATCTGTTCTGCTATTATCCGGAACAGCCCCTCTGCTACACGGCGGATCCTTTGCGGCCATGGAAGTTCGCCTGGGTGGGATTCACCGGAACACGAGCCGGAGAAATTCTCAGGTCATCCTCCGGGGGAGCTCCTCTGACCATCCATACCCATCCCTCTCCGTCACGAATGGAGTCTCTCTTTGAATCACTCTTCCGGCAGCAGGAGAAACGACACGAGGGTTTTAACCTGGTTTCGGAAGGTATTCTCCTCGAGATTCTGGGAGAACTGTGCCGGGCTCGCCGCAGCTATCCCGAATCTGTTCCGGATCACGCCACTCCTGCCGATCCCGGAGCTGCTGACCTTCGGTCCTTTTATGTGGAAAAGATGAAGCAGTTCATCCAATCCAATTATCAGAACGCCATTACCGTACAGCATGTGGTGGACTACATCGGGATTGACCGCTCCTACGCCTCCCGGATATTTCATCGCATCGAGAAGCGGACGATACAGCGCTACCTCATCGATCTCCGGATGACCCAGGCCAGAAGGCTGCTTGCGGAAAAGAGACTGTCCATTGTAAACGTCGCCCGTTCGGTGGGGTATCAGGATTATGCCACCTTCGAACGGCGTTTCAGGCAGGAGCACGGAAGATCTCCCGGTTCCTTTCCGGATGTGTAAAACAGGTACGAAATCGGTACTTTCGTACTATTGTTGCCCCGGAATACCGGCTTTATGCTGATGTATGGAACTCAACTATTTCAAGGAGGTAGTGACGTGATGAAAAAGTTGACAGTTTTTATGATGCTTTTGATCCTGCTCGGCACTTTCATGTGGGCCGGCGGCCAGTCCGAACCCGCCGCGGAGGCGGCAGAGGTATCCGGACCGGTTTCCATCGATTTCTGGACCACCCAGACCCAGTCGGACCGGATGGCCACCATCCAGGTACTGATTGATACCTTTGAAGCCCTTAACCCGGATATTTCGATCAACCTGGTGGCGGTCGACGAAAATGACATGGCCACCCAGCTGAACACCTCAGCAGCCGCCAATACCCTTCCGGCCATGATTGAGTGTGCTGCGGAAAACGCCGTAGCCTTCGGCTCAGAGGGACTTCTCAATGCGGAGGCGATTACCGAAGTAATCAGGGACATCGGAAAGGAGAGGTTCTATGCCGGCACCCTGCGGCTGAACGAGACTGCCCGGAAAGGGATGTACTATGCTGTTCCCTACCACGGCTGGGTGCAGGGAATCTGGTACCGGGCTGACTGGTTCGAAGAAGCGGGACTGAATCCTCCTTCCTCCTGGGATGACATTCTGAAGGCCGCACAGTATTTCTACAAACCGGCAGAAAACCAGTATGGAATCCTCGTTGGTACCAAGGCGGAGGCCTATGCGGAACAGTGCTTTACCCAGATTGCCATGGCCAACGGTGCCCAGCTCTTCGACGCCGAAGGAAACCTCATCTTCAATTCACCGAAGATGCGCGAAGCCGTCGAGTATTACGCTGAACTGGCAAAATACAATCCTCCGGGACCCCAGACCTGGCGTGCACGGGACTATTACCTGCAGGGTAAAATGGCCATGTTCTTCTACTCCACCTATATTATGGACGATCTGGCAATAGAGGCGGCGGCAAAGGACTCCCTGACAAACGAGAACTTCGAGGATCTGGCGGGCAGGAATTTTGATCCCGAACTCGTCCAGAATACCCGGCTATCCCCGATCATCAGAAACACCCAGAATGCCGGATACGGAACCATTGTAAGCTTCGGAATCCCCGATCATGGCGACCAGGCAAAAATCGCAGCAGTCCAGAAGTTCATCAAGTACCTCTTCACCCCCAATGCCTATATTACCTGGCTGCACATGGCCCCTGGGGGTATGAATCCAGTTCTTAAGGAGATCGCCACCAATGCCCGTTTCCAGAATGATCCCAAGGGCCTTTTCCAGCACTACGGAAAAGACAAAATGGCGGAGATCATCCAGGGCCTGGACAGTATCGAAACCTTCAGCATTGTCGAAGGCAAGCGTATGGCCGCAGCGAGCACAATATACTCCAAGCAGATAATCCCGCAAATGCTCTACAAAATTACCCAGGAGGGGATGGATATCGACGCAGCCATGGAATGGGCCGAGGCCGAGATGAAAAAACTCATGTAATACGCTTTGCGCAGGGGAAACAGTATGAACATGCAGCATACGCTACAGGCAAAAGGACTGGATCTCAGACAGCGCGAAATCGTGCTGGGATGGTCGCTTGTTCTACCATCGGTTCTGATCATCCTGGCACTTATTCTGTATCCGATTCTCTACAATATTTATCTCAGTTTTTTCGATGTGGAACCTCTGGCGGCCAATACCTATATCGGGCTGGAAAACCACAAGAATGTCGTTCTCGATCCCGGTTTCTGGAACGCTATTGCCCTGACTGTCATCTATGTGCTCTTTACTACCCTGGGAACGACCCTGATGGGACTCTTTGTGGCCCTGGTCATGAACAAGGAGTTCCCCTTCCGGGGACTTGTACGCAGTCTCATACTGTTTCCCTATGTTGCGCCCGTAATCTCGGTGGTTTTTGCCTGGCAATTCATCTTTGATCCGGTAAACGGCATATTCATGGACCTTGCCTACGAAAAGCTGGGGCTTTTCTCCAGCCGCTTCAATCTCATCGGCTCCCCCTCCACCGCCGTGTGGGTGGCGGTTATCTTCAGTATCTGGAAGAATTTCCCCTTTTCCTACCTGATGATTCTTTCACGGCTGCAGGCCATCGACCAGAACCTGTACGAAGCCGCGGAGATAGACGGGGCTTCCGGCTGGCAGAAGTTCCGCTACATAACCCTGCCGGAGGTATATTTTGTAATGGGAGCTATCGTCCTTCTCCGGATGATATGGAACTTCAACAAGTTTGAGGAGATCTACCTGCTCACGGATAACGTGCGGGTGCTTTCGGTATACACCTACTTCAAAGCCTTCGTGGGAACCATGGAACTCGGACAAGGTGCGTCCCTTGCGGTGATCCAGTTTCTGCTGCTCATCGGTTTTATCCTCTTCTACGTAAAACGGGTACTCAAATGGTAAGACGTAACACTTTTTTGAGACGAAGCGGTTTTGCCCTTCTGGTGCTGGCAATAGTCCTTTTCAGCATATTCCCTTTTATTCAGATGCTCTCGATCTCCCTCAAGTATCCCGGGGAATGGGGCAATCCGAGCCTGATCCCGGAAAAGATAAATCTGGAAGCCTACATGGAGCTTCTGAACATCGGCCAGAGTACAAAAAACGTTCCCGAATCCGTTCTGAACCTTCTGAATGAGACCCCTGACCTGACGAAGGAGCAAAGAGACGCGATACTGAGCAAATACAAAAGTACGGGAGACGTATTTCCCTTTCTCCGGTATTTTGGGAACTCCTTCATGCTCTCCTTTTCAGCGGCCTTTTTTACCGTAATATTCGCCATCTTCGGCGCCTACTCCTTCAGCCGTCTGAGGTTCCCGGGGCGCTCATTTATTCAACGGGGGGTCCTTTTTGTCTACATGTTCGGAGGAATACTTCTTTTGATTCCCCTCTACAAGATGTTCGTCAGTATAGGCTGGATCAGCGTCCCCCCGGGAGCCTTCCTGAGCCTGCTGATAATCTATGTTGTCCAGACACTGCCGGTCTCCCTCTACATGCTGGGCAACTACTTCCGGACCATACCCTTCTCCATAGAAGAGGCAGCCATGATCGAAGGGGCTTCACGGTTCGGGACAATCTGGCGAATTATAATTCCCCTTTCCATTGCGGCAATCGTTACTGTCTTCATCTACTGCTTCATGATTGCCTGGAACGAGTACCTCTTTGCCTCGGTATTCCTGAAAAACTTCAAGGACCTCTACACCCTGCCCATGGGACTCAAGGCGCTTTTCACCTCCAAGAATGCAATATGGGACCGTATCATGGCCGCATCGGTACTGACTGCGACGCCGGTAATTATTCTGTTTATCTCGATTCAGAGAAACCTGGCGGGAGGAATGGCCGCGGGGGGCGTAAAAGAGTAAGGGCTGCCCGTATACGGACAGCCCCCGTGTTGACGATGGGAAACTATCTCTGAGGAATCAGCGTTTTGCTCCTGCAAGGGCCTCTTCCACCAGGGAATAGAAGGTGTCATAGGAGATGGTTGCTCCGGTGACTGCATCAGGAACTGCAGTTTCCTGGCTCTCCAGGAAGGCCTTCTCTACGGCCTGGGCCTGCTCGTGCCACTCCCTGGTTGCATTGGAATTGGCCACCATGCCGTATTCCCCGTCCATGGAACGCTGAACCTTGTTGGTTCCGCCGTCTTCGGCCACGGCATCCCAGTGGGCGGATACCACATACCCGGAAGTTACCGTAAAATCTACAAAGTACTTCCATCCATTATGGAACTCGTCATCCGAAGCGGAGTAGGTACCGTCCTTGTAGGGACCATAGCCCACAGGACCTTTGGCCAGAGCTTCGGCGGCGAGTTCGTAGAACTCATTGTAGTGTATGGTAGCTCCGCTTATGGCATCGGGCATCTCCGTGGAAGGATTTTCCCTGAAATACTCCTCCACCGCAGCGGCCTGAACATGCCAGTCTGCCTGGGCGCCCCCCTGGGCAACCATGGGATAATTACCTGCTTTGGAAACGGAAACCTTGTCGGGTCCGGCATTGATATTGGAGCCGTTCCACACAACCTCGGTGAACTCTCCGTCCTCAACCTTGAGGGTTACGTTATATTTCCATCCGCTTTTGGGGAATTCCGTCTGCTGGGCAAAGTAGATCCCGTCTTCGTAGCCTGTCCCCTTCGAACTGCAGCTTACAAAAAGAGCGGCAGCGAGGGCCAGTACAACGGTAATTCTTACAATGTGTTTCATAGAAACCTCCAATCCTCTTATATTGGCCTTTTAATATAGTGTGAATAATATACTATCTTATACCGACTTTGAATATATATTTCAATATATTTAAAGCATATTATAGAGAAAATTCAGCATTATAAAGGTTGAGACTTCTTTATCGCCCACAATATTCACAATTTACGATATTTAATCACATTAAATTATTGACAGTATCTTATTTTACGTATACTGTAATCATGTTATATAAATTTTCCTTGATGTTTTGTCCGCACAGAACAGAAACAGGGAAAAAGGAGTATTGCATGAAGACTATCCGTTTGATGGCAGGAGCACTGGTTCTGATTATGGTATTGGGCGCCTGCGGGGGCAATGCCGGGGCCGCAAAAGAGGAAGCCACCGCTGAAGCAGCCGAGCCTGCAAAGGGTATTACCCTGGAAAACGCCTTCTACTATACCCATGTTGACGGGCACAAGAAGGAGACACAGATTCCCGCGGTTGTTCTTTTCGAGTATGAGCAGCTGAAAACAGTCCGCTACCAGGTGGCATATATTGCCTGTACCTGCAGGGGACCGGAAGTAAACTACTGGTCCGTGGCGAATGTGGAAATCAATAAATCCAACCTCACCGTAGACCACATCTCCTATCACGAGGATTCCACCGACCATTACGTAGCCGGGATGTACGGCGACAGTACCGAATCCTGGGACGGTACGCCCGTGCGGGAGCTCTTTGACGGTTTTATCCAGGACAGCATCCTTGGAAAATCGGAAAGCGAGATCGATGCCTATGTACCCATGCACGGGGAAGTTGATACCTACACCGGTGCAACAGTTACCCCCAACAACGCAATGCGCATGCTCCAGGGGCTCTTTGAGTATCACAAAGAACACTACGGCAGCAACTAGGGTTTCTGCCAAAAAAAATAGAGGAATAGAACTATGATCAAGAAGACGACAATTATTCTGTTAACCTTAATGCTGGCTCTCTCCATTGTCTCCTGCGGCAAGTCCGGCGCAGATGCGGGTCTTACGGGAACCGAAGAGATCACCATGGAGAATATCGACCAGTATATCGACAAAGACGCCAGATTCATCGATCTGCGGAATTTCGCCGACATGTTCAATGGCGGCTACATCGCCGGTTTCGAGGTAGTGCCCTTTTTCCAGTATCTGGAAGGCCGCGCCCTTGTCCGGAACAACGGATGGGAGTTCTCCGAGGCTGACGTGGTTGAACCGGCAATCCTGGAGAACATCTTCGGTTCCAAGGAAGATGTAATCGTCCTGATGTGCGGTTCCGGAACCCGGGCCGGATACGTAAAGGACGCCCTGAACAGTCTGGGCTACACCAAGGTTATCAATGCCGGAGGGATTCGGGATTATAAGGGTGAAAACAAGGTCCTCGGGGACGGCAGCTACGCCGGCCAGATGGTCCTCCCCGCGGAGGTCACCATGGAGAACATCGACCAGTACCTTTACCGGGACGGAGCCAAATACGTTGATCTGCGCAATGTCGCCGATAAATACGTGGGCGGATACATCGACAGTTTCGAGCTCGTCTCCTTCTTTGAATACCTTGAAAACAATGCCCTTGTCCGGAACAACGGATGGGAGTTTTCCGAGGCTGACGTGGTTGAACCGGCAATCCTGGAGAACATCTTCGGCTCCAAGGACCGGGAAGTATTCCTGATGTGCGGCTCCGGAACACGGGCCGGATACGTAAAAGATGCCCTTGAAAGCATCGGTTACACAAACGTGTACAACGTCGGCGGGATTCGGGACTATAAGGGAGATCACAAGATCTTCGGCGATGAATCCTTCAGCCTGAACCTTCAGTAGTATTCAGTTTATCCACCCCGGCCCGGGTCCTTTCTCAAAGAGGATCCGGGCTTCTTTATGGAATCAGCTGAATTCCCGCCATAAGCTGGTGTCCATACGTCCTTATCAAGCCCGGATAATCCATGTGGTCAGACCCCAGGCCGTAGATTCCGAAACTCGCTATCCTGGGGCTGTAACGATACTCCAGGAAGAGGTTCAAGGAATCTCCAAGCCCCATGCTGTATCCCCCCAGAGCGGAAGCCCTAAGTCCGAAGCTTGTATAACAGTCACCTTCCCCCTCGGTGACAGAGAGTTCTCCGGCACCCGCCAGACCGAGGTATGCATGGCTGAGCTGAGGAAGGACTTCGAAATAGCGCCACAGGGGAAGCCGCATAAGGAAACGCTGCCCCAGGGAGAAGGTATGGACTGTAAGATGAATCTGATCGTCGGTCTGTGACTGAAGGTTGTAGAGGAATTCCCATCCGCCGGAAAAAAAGCCTTCGCCCCCCTCAAGATACGATATCCCTGCCAGAAATCCCGGTCCGTCGGTCTTTTCAGCGTCTTCATGATCGAAATCATCATCGTAGCGGACAGTCTGAAAGCTTCCTCCCAGCTTGAATTCAAGAAAATCCGGGTATTCCGCTCTGCGGGAATATTCACGCCGTTGATAGGGAGATGTCATGTCGCTCTCCTCCACCTCTGCTGAAGCCGAGGCGATTACATTCCCCTGCTGAACATCAACAAGCTGCAGCAGAATTCTCATTCCCCTGTTAGTGTATCCGGGTCTGGAAAAACCCCGTACGGAACCGAACACCAGGTACTCCGCTCCCAGGGCATTCCCGATGCTCACCGCTGTTTCGCTGTCCACAGCACCTGAAAGCTGGTATTCCAGCTCCTCCGTTATCCGGTCAATATTCTCGCGCTCAACGACCGCGATGCCGGCGCGTATAAATGCCCGGGTTATTTCGTCGGCTACAAAACGCCCATTCTCCGGTTTCCCGTCAGTATCCATCTCGGCTACTGCAACGGTGGAAGTCCGCTGAAAACCGCTGATACATAGATCCTGTACCAGAGTGTCGTAGGTATCACTGTAAAGCAGAATTGATGATACCATTGCAAGCATCATAATAACGAATTTCCTGGACATTTTTTCCCTCTTTTCTATCGCTTTTTGGGCATTATAATACCATATATACAGCCCTTATATACCGGATTTTTACTTCTCCATGAACTATATTGTACGAAAACGGGACAGGATATCAGGCCGGTCCCCGTTCAATGCAGTTCGACAAGGAGGAAGAAATGGCGGAATATACCTTCGACGGAACAACCCTGCGGGACGGCAAGGGAACAAAGATGGGCGAGATTGACAGGAGCTACATTCGCGGATGGAACGCAGCCCTGCTGGGGCAGCTTGACCGGAAGAATATACGGGATCCCAGGGGAAAGAAACTGCTGGAGTTTGACGGAAAAACCGTAAAGGATGATCTTGGAAAGAAGGTCACTACCATAAAGGAAATTCAGGAGCTGATAGACGGCGAAGCGGACATTTCCCTGGTGGCGGCCTGGTATTTTCTAATTAAAAAACAGCAGGCCAACATGACATAATTCAGATCTCGCTCTCTTCCTCGTCGGGAACAACCAGCACCGGGCAATGGGCCTTTCGTATAACCTTCTCGGTAAAATTTCCGAGCATTCGGTTAATTACATTCGAGCCCGCTCCCCTCCCGATAACAACCAGGCTGACCGATTCTTCCCGGGCCTTCCGCAGGATCTCCTCTCCGACATTGCCGACGGAAAAATCCGAGGACCATTGTACCCCCTCAGGTATGGCGGGAATATAGACTTCGGCGATCTTGCGGTCGATGTCCTGCCTGGCCTTGGCATCGACATCCTCCACCTCGTATATATAGGACTTCCAGAACTGCGCGTCCGGCTCCGGTATGGCGTGAAAGATAATAAGTTCGCTCCCCTCATTGGCGGCGGCAATATTCAAGGCGTAGCGAAAGGCTCTCAGGGCGTCGGTGTTGAAATCGGTACAAAAGAGAATCTTTTTAAAAATATTCCTGTGGGGCATCCTGTTCCTCCTTTACCGAAGCAGTCCGGGCAGAAAAAGAGAGAGCTGGGGAAACACAATCAGAATAAGTGCGGAAATCAGCAGCATCAGAAGATACGGCAGGGCACCTTTGAAGATGACCGTAAGCGGAATATCCCGTTCTATACCGCTGACCACGTAGACATTCACCCCCACGGGAGGTGTAATTACCCCCATCTGAGTGATGACCACCACGATCACGCCGAACCATACAGGATCGAAACCGAGTTCCAGAATTACCGGATAAAAGATCGGTATCGTCAGCAGAATAAGCGCCAGGGCGTCGATAAAACAGCCCGCGAACAGAAAAAAGAGTATGATTATGATCATGACCCCCCAGCCCGGCAAAGGCAGGGAGACAAAGAAACCCGCCACAGCAAAGGGAATCCGGGACACGGCAAGAAACCTGCCGAAGATAACCGCCCCGGCCACGATAAAGAAGATCATGCTCGAGGTCCGCACGGTCTCGAAGATTATCATCTTCAGTTTATGCAGGGACATCTCCTTCTGAAAGATGGCAATGGCAAAACTGCCGGCTGTTCCCACGGCCGCGGCCTCGATGGGGGTGAAAATCCCGAAGAACATCCCTCCCATGACCAGGAAAAAGAGAATCAGGGTCTCGATAACTCCGGTGAGGGACTGGAAACGCTCCTTCCAGCTGTGCCGGGGCCCCGCGGGACCGAGCCTGCTGTTGCCGATGCAGCTGAAATAGATGGACAGGCAGAAGAGCAGGGCAATCAGTATTCCCGGAATGATGCCTGCCAGAAAGAGATCTCCGATGGACTGCTCTGTCATAAGGGCGTACACGATAAAGACAACCGAGGGGGGAATCAGCATACCCAGGGAGCCTCCTGCTGCAACGGTCCCGGAGGCCAGGGAGTCCGCATAGCCGTAGCGCTTCATCTCCGGCAGGGCTACAGCGGACATGGTTGCCGCGGTAGCGGGTCCCGAACCGCAGATTGCACCGAATCCTGCGCAGGCGCCCACCGTGGCCATGGCAAGACCTCCCCTGAGATGGCCGATCCACACATAGGCGGTACGGAACATGCGCCTGCTTATTCCGGCATGAAAGGCGATCTGCCCCATCATTACGAAGAGGGGAATCACCGTCAGGCTGTAGGAAGAAAAGGTCTCATACAGATCGGCGCTGACCATGCTGAAGGCCGCCGCGGGATTCACGATCAGGGCAAATCCGATTACCCCCGCGGCCAGCATGGCGAATGCGACGGGCATGCTGGTCAAAAGCAGCCCGAGAAGGATCAGACACCCGATTACACCGATTTCCACAGGACTCATGGTTTGATAAACTCCCTGCCCGGATGCGTAAGATGGTAGAGAAAAACGATCATCATCAGTATAAAGTTAAAACTGACCAGCATGGGTATCCAGAAAACCGGAAGTCCCAGATTGGGGAAAACCTCACCTGAAGCCAGCAGGGCAAGGCCGTGGCGGTACAGCTGAACCGTAAGTACACCGAAGATGGCCAGGGCGGACAGGCGCAGAAGGGAGTCCAGGATCAGACGGCCGAGCCTGCTGCACTTATGGTAAAAGAACTCGATGGCAATGTGGCCCTTGACCGCCGTCAGATACGGCAGGGCACAGGCCACGGCGACGACTCCGCAGGCACGCACCAGATCATAGGCACCCGTGATCCCGGTGCCGAAGAGGCGAAGCAGAACGTCGATAACGGTAATACCCATCATGAGAAGAACCGCTCCGCCGGCGATAATGGCGAGAGCCTTTATAAGCTGCCTGATGATGGAGAAAAACACCATGGGGCGCTTACTTCAACAATGCCAGAAGATCTTTCAGAAAGGCTTCTCCGGGAAGCCCCTTCTCTTCCGTGGACCGTATATATTCGGCATAGATGGGGTCCATGGCCGCGACCAGAGCGCTCTGCTCTGATTCCGGCAGATCGACAAACTCCTTGCCCAGCTCCTTTACAAACGCTTCGCCTTCCCGGTCGCTCTGGTCCCAGGCCTCCCCGTGACGATCGATCCATTCATCACTGACCTCATTGATAACAGCCTGAAGGTCTTCGGGCAGGGAGTTCCAGGTATTTTTGTTCATAACGGAAAACATTGCCGTTGTGTAGCCGATTGCCCTGGTATCGACAACGTAGTCGATTACCTCCCCCTGCTTCCAGCCCTTCAGGGTTTCAATAGGGCAGAAGGTGGCGTCAACGACCCCCTTCTGCAGGGCTTCATAGGTGTCTCCCTGACTCATGGAAACAGGCGTAGCCCCTAAAGCCGTCACAATCTTGGCGGAAAGTCCGGTGGCCCGGATCTTCATGTTCGCTATCTCATCCACACTTCTGACGGACTTCTTTGACGCCAGTATTCCCGGGCCGTGGGCGTGAAGATAGATTACGTGGACATCGGAGAGCTCTTCGGGCTGGTATTTCTTTACCATCTCGTTGGCCACCCGGGTAGCCGTCAGCCCGTCGGGATAGCCCACAGGCAGGTCCAGGCCTTCCAGCAGGGGAAAGCGTCCCCGGGTATAGGCAAAGACGCTCATACCAATATCCGCGACACCGGAAACTACGGCCTCGTAGGTTTGCGCCGCGTTGGAGAGGGTTCCGCCGTGAAACATGGTTATCCTGATTCGTCCACCGCTTCTTTCTTCCACCTCCCTGGCCCACGCTTCGGCAGTCTGGGCCTGCAGGTGGGTGGCGGGAAAGAACACCGCGTAATTCAGTTCATAGCTTTCTTTTTCAGCAGAATTTTCAGTTTCTGTCTTGCTGCAGCCCGACAGCACGATAAGAACAGCGATCAGAAGGACGAGACATCTTTTCATTTTTACTCTCCAATTTTTCTACTGGAATAGTTAGAAGATTATTCGGAATGGAAAACTATTTCAATGGGTGCAGCATCATGATATACTATCCGGGAAATTGCGCCGGAGCTTCGGCCGCATGTAAAAATCGTCATTGTGTTAATGCATCCCGCCGGACTCAAGCATACGGGGGTGCGGATATGCTGCTTTTAAACCACAGTTCCAGGTTACAGGTTCCGGGATTCCTTACAGTTATTACGGTCATGGCGGTTTTCCTCGTTTTCCCTGGATGCCCGACAGGAGGAAGCGGGGACAGGGGAGGAAGTAATGGGGAAGCGGACCAGACTTTTACTGCTGATCCCTTAAGCCTTGAAACATCCGCCGCCATTTCCGAGTCATGCGCAGAGGTGGAGCTGCTGTTGATGTCCCGGGGAATCTCCCAGGCAATGCTGGCAGCTGTTCCGATACTGGAAAATCATGACTGTGTAAACGACGTGTCCTGGGTGGAACAGCCTGGAAGGGATCCGTACCTTCTGGTGGAGTTCAGCAACGGCATGCTGTTCCTCATGGATATCATCCGCCTGACCGATATCAGGCCTCCCGTGACAGGCGATCAGGGAATTCCTGCTTCAGGATCAACGGAACCTTTGTCATCATCCCTGATTCAGGGAATCGTGCAACCCCATGGAACCCGGGCCCAATTCTTTGATCTGCCGGAGTTCTCGACTGATACATGTTTGTGGATGAACTTGTTCGAAGATGCGGGGTATTCCTGGGAGTACCTTCCCGACTGGCGGGTAGAAGACTTCAGGAACCTTCACCAGAACGCTTTTACCTATGTTGCCACCCATGGATCGGTATTTCAGCATGGGGACGAAGAGTATTTTGCCTTCCATATTCCCAGCCATATGCGTTGTACCGATGATGACCTCAGCTATATCGCCAACGGCGATTTCTGGGACATTGCTGTCATACTGCAGCGAGGAATATATATCGTCGAAAATGAGGACCCCTTTGTCTCTGAAGACACCCGATACATGATTACAAACAAATATATCGAAAAATATTCCTCCGCTTTTTCAGACGGCAGCATTTTCTACGCCGATTGCTGCTATTCGGCGGAACCGAATCCCTATGATGAAGAATCGATTCCCCTTGTAAATACCCTTCTCGGCATGAATGTTGGCCAGGTGCTGGGCTGGAACGCCCAGACCGGTAACCGGGGATCCATACGGGCGGCAAATTTTCTGGTTGGACAGATGATGGGAGATCTTTCCGGTCTTGATCTGCTTGATGAGGATTTTTCCGGCAAGCCCTTTAAACCTTACTCTCTGCTGGACTCTTTTACCGCGCTGCAGCATTTCTTCTGGCACTATTCAGTTCCCGGAGAGCTGATTCTTTTCGGAAACGGCGGAACGATACTCCGTCCGTCGATAAAGCACCTTCATGTAAATGTTGACGTTGAGGGAGGAGAAGACGATGAACTGTCGCTTCTGGGAAACTTCGGTGACCGGAGCGGAATGGTTATGGTATCGGAGGTTCAGGATAATCCTGCCGCAGGGACTTCACTTTCGTGGACCGATTGGCAGGATGACGGAATCATGGCCACACTGGATAACGAAACCGCCGGTTATATCACCGTAGTCGTAGACGGGGTTCCGAGTAATGCCTTCCCCCTTTCCCGCTGGGAAATAACTGACCTGGAAGTGACAGGTATTCATCCCGGTGGAATCGGTCCGCAGCTCGAACTGACAATAAACGCCTCCTGGCGGGGGGAAATCCTTGATGAACGGGACGGGATTTTATCCGACGAAAGTGAGACATTCATGGAACCCGCCTGGTCGGAGCCGAATCCCGAGAACAGCAGAACAGCGACAGAATTCAGTATATCCTCCAGCTGCTATTACAGCTTTTCCGGAACCTTCGAGGACAGCAGGTACCGGTATGAGTATCCCGACGGCGCCAACCAGGGATCCATGCCCCTTTCCTTTAACGGAATGCAAAACTTTCTCGGTACTGTAACAATGCGCCCGGATGAGGGAAAAGCACTTTTCAATATTCTCCTGACAAGGGAAGCCTTTGTTCTGAAGACCGACAAGCAAAGCGGTGCAACCACTGCGGATGAAATCTTCGTATCCGTCGGACTCATATTCGAAACCGGGATGGACAAAGACGGCAATATTTCCAGTCACGAGGAGCTAAGTCCCTATCAGTTCACCCTGCCCGACATAGAACCTGAATACCCTCCCCTTCAGGAGACATGCCGTTGAATATCTGGAGCGGGGATTATTTTATGGACACCTATAAAAAGGGGCTGTCTATTAAGTAGGCAGTCCCTTTTTAAATTTACATGTGCTATAGGTTA